>NZ_CP099632.1 GCF_023822005.2 Dyadobacter fanqingshengii | reverse complement strand
AAAATCAAGTCAAAATCAAGAAAAGATGGGGAAATTTTGATAAAAAGAGGAGAAGGGTGGGGGGCGAAAAAACAGGTTTCATAAGTCGTAGTGCCTAAAATTGTACATATACGTCGAAAATTAGAAGGATACAATGAAGTTTAAAGTACGATTAATGCAGTTTGTAGCAAATAAGTGGGGAGTCACAATTCAATCTTTTTTATTCTGCATATAACTAAATTTGTTACTTTGAGGTCATTTGAATCGCCGAAAGTTATATTCTTCAACCGCTGAGCAAGTCCAATAATGGTATATTATATTTTAGATCTTATACCTAAGATCCAGTTGTTTAGCAAGAAACTTGATGATTTTGCCCTCATTGCGGATCAGCATTGGGTCATGATTAACGAAGGTGACATAGGAAAAAGAGTTTTTGTGTTCAGAAGAAGTGGGCAGCTATTGGTGGCCGAAAATGGAGTAATCGAGTGGGGGACTTGGGAAATACTAGGTAATTCTATCATTATTAATCAAAGCGGTAAAAGCTTGCTTTTCAAAAATGGATTTCTTGATGATACTGTACTTGCTCTAAAGCTCGACGGGACCGAAACTTATGCGTTATTAGTCAATGAAACTCGATATGGCAAAGAAATCAATTCTTTGAATGATGTATCGCAGCTTTTAGCCCGACGATACATGGCAAAAGTAAACGTACCAAAGGGTGTAGATGAAAGATATTATGATTCGTCATCCAGAGTGTTAGCGCAAGAGACTTTGCTAAATGGGGATGTAATCATTTTTATAGCCACTAACGAAGCTCAGGCACAAATAATTGAGGGATGTAAGGTTTTGATAAATCATCGCATTGCTCCTAATGGGCTGTATAGATCAATGAACAGTCATACTTTTGAAGTTAAGGAAGGAATTTTAAATACCATATTTTTTGTGGAACGGCATCACCAAAGAGATAGATCAATAGTAGAAATTGATATTCATAGAATGACAGGGTTACAGAAAGGATGTAAGGTTTGGATTAACAATTCACCAGCACCAGACGGTATATACAGTACCGGTTTTTTTAGCTCCATTCGTGTTCAGGATGGTCAGATTGCATAGATGACCTAGCATTAAATAAGTTTCTATTGATTAAACTTTTTAGCGGATGTGATCCCAAAAATACAGCGATATAGCCAAAGACTTGATGAAGTATAAATTACCGACGGCGAAAAAGTCTTTCAGAAATATAATTAAACAATGATATGAATTATGAAAAATACCGATTTTATAACTAGGCTAAAAGCAATAGCTGACGCTCAGGCTATCCATAGCAAAAGAGAACAATTTTTAAAAACAGATTATAAATATCCTCTTTTTATCACATTGTATGAGACGATACAGCAAAAAATAAAAGTTTTGGAAGAAGCGGGGTTTAAAGATATTAGCCTTTTGTTTGGAGATCTAAATGACATAAGTCAAGACTTTTCACGCGAAAAAAATGATATTATTTTGTGGACGGACAGTGCTTATTTAGGGATATGTTACAGGGAAACTAGCACGACCAAAATAGCCGAGGAATATACCGAAATAGCTTATAAGAGGTCTGGGGGATCAGATATTCATGTATTTCTTAAGGGTGAGGAAATGGCTTATCCGGTTGAAGAGTTTTTAGTTGCTTCGCTTGGAATTGAAATAGACATACCAATTCAAAGTCCAGTAATTCTTACAATTAATGATGATTTAAATCCACTCTGGAACGGCCTAAGCAATAGTGAGCTTGCTGATATAATAATTTCAACAGTTATCAAAAATATTGAGCAGGAATACGGACTCTAAGGGGATCAGTCATCTTCTTATTATACAGATCTTCATTCGATGGCATCTTTAATTAATCTAGTTTGACAATTATAATTTTGAGCATCGTTAAAAAATATTATTTATCGGAATCAACTATTTTTATACCGGCTTATTAAGTAAGTCGAGTTACCGCTCCCTGTTAATAAGCTTAATGCCTTTTTTATCTTTAGTCATCTCGTAATTTCCGTTTGGAATAAAGAAATCTCCGTTTTCATCCTGGATAAAATTACTTTTAATTAAAAGCAGCGTTTCTTCGGCATGCTTAATTTTCTCCTGATCGGCAATTGCATCTTTAATTACGAACGTTGCCAGGCAGCACAAGAGAAAAGCTGAAAAGATCAGGC
The DNA here is from genome assembly GCF_023822005.2 of Dyadobacter fanqingshengii. GTDB lineage: Bacteria > Bacteroidota > Bacteroidia > Cytophagales > Spirosomataceae > Dyadobacter > Dyadobacter fanqingshengii. Next base: position 18,969 of record NZ_CP099632.1, on the reverse strand, counting down.
TTACGGCCACGATGTTTTGACCAATGCCAGTAGACAGGTTCCCCCACCATATGGTCCAGGCAGAAGCGTTATACCCATAGTGGTTGTTATAGGTAACCGGCTTTATGGTTTCATTCACCTTCGCAGCAGCCTGTTCAATCTTGTCAACGGATTTCTCGACAGCCAGCATCAGCGGTACGATCTCGGGCTCAATCTGAGATTCTGAGAGGTTGAAGCGGAGTGCCAGCCTGTGGCGCTCCGCAGCGACGTTTGTATGTTTTTCCATCAGCTAATGATTTCTTGTATTTCCTGCTGTTTTTTACGGTACATGATCCTGGACATCATACCCAGGGATGCGGGGTCCGGATCAGGCTGGCTGATCAGGTCTATTATTTCCTTAACAGCACCACCACTACCCAGGTCGCCAAATTGTTTGCAATCTATCCCAAGCTCTTTAAGTTTTTCAACCGCTTTTTCAGCCGTTTCCCTGCCGCCAAAGGTGCCCATATTGACCACCATTGTTATAGGGAATTGCCCGGCAATTCCAGCAGACAACGCGTTGTAATAATTTACGCAGGAAGCCAGGGCATCACGTCCTGCAACAATGACAAATAAACGCAGCATAGTATCCATATCTGCGAGTTCCCTGCGCAGTTCATCGGCGAGTGCGTCTTCTTGCAACAAGCGTAAGAATTCAGCCGATTCAGGTGCTCCGAAATCAATGTAGTAATTTTCAGATTTTCCTTTGGCCAGCTTTTCGAGCAGATCCATAATCACATCCCGTTCCATTTTCTTGTACTCATTGAGTATAGAGAAACTCCGGACACGCTCTTTGCCGACTACCGCGCCCAGACGCCCGATGGATGTGCCGGTAGACTCGTCCAGGTCAATAAAATTTGTTTTCTGTTCTTTCTGGTTTTGTGCTACAAACCATATAAACAGAGATTTGCCTACGCCACCTTTTGACTGTAATACCAGATTAATTTGCTTCATGCTAATAGTTATTGATTATCAATAAAGTACAATATCAGAAATCAGTAAAATCCATTCCCGGATCTTTTTTCCCTTTTGGTTCTTTTGTAGCGTTCTCAACGATTATGCCCAAATCCTGTTCAGGCAGGGCAGGAGGGAGGGCCGCTGGATGCGATGGTTGGCTGACTGGCGGACCTGGTGCAGCTACCAGCGGGGCAAGCTGGGAGGCTTGCTTGGTTTTTCCGTCTTCTTTTCAGGTTATAGATGGCGTCCTCTGTGATGTCAATACCGAGCTCGTCTTTGATCTGGCGGATCATGATCTGGGCGGGAATGTCAAAGAGGTAATCACCGTAATACCTGGCCAGTAGATCAAAGCGACCTTTCAGCTTCATTTCAAATGCCTGCAAGACATACTTTTTATCCATAGGACAACAAAAAGACAATTTTTAAAACACTATAAAACGAAAATAGAACAGAAAGTTATAATATTCAATAAATCACCGACAAAAAAGTAAAAAAGGAGTTACTTGCCCTTATATTCGTGCATTTGTTGTTTGTGTGAGGGTAAAGCAAGCCATGTGTTTGTATATACAAATTCTCAGCTTCGCTTCAAATCTGCATCTCCAAACACACCGGTCGTGCCTCCCTTGACTTGCCGGGGCGCTGCCCCAAACCCCGGGTGACGCGTCACCTTTTTGAAAACATAAACTATGGAAGACGAGAAGAACCCGCATTATGAAGCCCGCAAGGCCGGAGCAGCCAGGCGGGAAAACAAGGGTAAAATGATCCCTGTCCGGGTCACCGAACAGGAGCATGCACAGATCAAGGCCAACGCGATCCTGGCCGGCCTGAGCGTATCAGAATACCTGCGCCGGCTTAGCACCGGCCACCAGGTGCGGGCCCGGTTTGAGAAGGAAGAAAAGCGCAACCTGCAAGGTATAGGTACCAACTTGAACCAGCTGGCAGCATATGCTAACAAAGGCTTCTTTTATGAGAAACCTTTGCTTGAAGTTTTGGAGCAACTTAAAAAAATACTAAAAGCATGATTGCCAAAACATCGATCGGATCGAGTTTTTCGGGCGCAATCCATTATGGCGCTGGCTATACAGTTGAAGGCAAGGAGATCATGGGCAAGGCGGATTTGCTGGTCACTCACAACGTGGTTTCGCGCGACCCGGAGGGCATTGCCGCCGAGATGCAACAGGAGGCGTCTTACAGCCGGTGCAAGACACCGGTGTGGCATTCATCTATCAGCTGGAAGCCGGAAGAGAAACCTACGCGCGAACAGATGATTGAGACGGCCAACCGGTACTGTCAAAAGATGGGGGCTGACCCGAACGACCATCAGATTGCCGTCTATGAACACCATGATAAGCCGCACCAGCATATCCATGTTTACATTAACCGAGTGCCGACAGATGGGAGCAAGGCGCTGGAAACTTCGCATAATTATGCACGCAATGTCCGGATCTGCAAAGAGATCACGCAGGAGCTAGGCTTTTCCAAGCTGGAAAAACTGGAAGAAGGCAAATTGCGGCATGTGGCGGTCAACCAGGAGGAAGCACAAAAGGTCGTTAATATTGCAATCAAGGCTGCTTTGAAAGAAGAATCTGCCACTCCGGAAGACATGGAGCGGCGGCTGAAAGAAAAAGGGATCGATTGTAAATACAAGACCGAAGAAGGAAGATTGAAATATTCCAGTTACAGCTATCAGGGCGTACCTATCAAGGGACAGGACGTTGGCTTTACCGCCAAACAGTTACAGGCCAGGCTGGACAAGAACCTGGAAGTTAAAAAGGAGCAGTCGCAGCAAGTCAATCCGGATCTTGAACACAAGCAGAAACGCGGCCGCGGAATGGGCTTTTAAAAATGCGGTTTATATCTTGCCAAACTGTTAAAGCAGGTGTGCAGAACAAATGGGGAAGATGCTGCACCTGGTGGGCATGCTAACCTTATATTACTATCCATTCACTAAATCAATTTTTAATGGCGAATGTCTTTTTCTTTCTGGTGGTTCCCTTTTTTATGGGGCTTGCACTTCACTGGTTGTTAGTACTGCTCTATAAAGTCGGATTGGGCTTTATAACACGGTTCTTTTACCGGGGTGTCTTTATCTCTGATGATACGCTTTTCCGCCAGGATATCCTTTGGAACAAACCACAAATCAGATTTATGCTCGCGTTGTTGCCCTGCCAGGTGTTGGGTGTTATTTTTGCCACACTGCTGACTGATACGGTCACAGAAAGCAGTTTTTTAAGATTGACCATGCAAGGGACGGCTGGGGCTTTTGTGGCCTTTACTTCCTTTATCAATTTCAGGGGAAAAAGGAAGGAAGTTATTACTGCGCCGGCAGCACGCACGCCAGGTAATGGTTTTGTGTTGCAAACGTTAGGGGAAGGTACAATAGAAATCGATAACCCGACACGCGGGATCTTTATTTGTGGCGGGGCTGGATCTGGAAAGAGCAAGAGCATCATTGAACCCATTATCCAGCAATCCGGACAAAAAGGATATAGCGGCCTGGTTTATGACTTCAAGTTCCCGGTCCTGGCCTCCGAAGTAAACGGTGCTTACCAGGGCAGCCGGGTCAGGACCTGGTTTGTCAATTTTACAGACCTGACTTACAGCCATCAGATCAATCCGATCAGCCCAAAGGTGATCACCAATGCCAGCTACGCGCGGGAAGCGGCCAAAACCATCCTTTCCAACATCGATTTTAAAGCTTCACAGAAGCGGGACTTTTGGATACAATCCAGTGAGGCTATCCTCACATCAGCAATCTGGTACCTACGCAATAATCACCCACAGTATTGCACATTACCGCATGTGATCGCACTGGTGTTAAAGCACGAGCCGAAAGAGTTGATACGGCTTTTTCAGCAAGATCTACAAGTCAAAGCCATTATTGCCAGCGTGGCCAGTGGCTCGGAGAGCGAGAACCAGCTCGCTGGTGTCTTCGCGTCGATACAGAACTATCTTTCAACATTGGCCACGCCAGAAATATTTTGGGTGCTGTCCGGGGACGAAGTACCGCTCGACCTGAACAACCCGGAAAGCCCCGGTATTTTAACAGTTGGGAATAACCCTACGTTATCTGCTACATTGAGTCCTGTGATTTCGCTGATTGTCAGCATGGCTGCCAAGCAAATGAATCAGCAAGGGAAAGAAAAGTCGATCATTCTTCTGGATGAAGCGCCGACATTGTTTATCCCTAACTTTCAGCAGATACCAAGTACAGCCCGCAGCAACAAAATTGCTACGATTTACAGCGTCCAGGACATTGCACAGATGCAGGGGATGATCGGCCGAGAGGAGACCGAAATGATCATCTCTAATTTAGGAACCCAGTTTTACGGCCGCAGCACCAACATTGCAACTGCTGAACGGATTAGTAAGCTATTTGGTAAGATGGACGTTGAATACACCGGCAGCAACAAGAGCCGCTCAGAAAACCGAAATAGTTATGGCCAGAGCACCACTATTCAGCAGCGTGAGCGGCTGACTCCTTCCCAGGTGCTGGGTTTCCGAGCTGGTGAGTTCTGTGGAATTATTGCAGAAGGTAATACATCGGAATTTCAAGACATACTTCAAGAGCAAAAAAGCTTAGGTCTATCCTTACAGAAAATCCGGACAGTGCCTGATATCAACGCTACCTATACCCGAATCAATAATGAGCTACAATTGATAATTTAGAAGCCTATCAAGTGGAGTATATTCTTAATTTTAATAATTGGAACAGAATTATTTGCAACCAATATTATTTAATATATGCGATTATTACGACTCTCTTCGCTTATGATATTTAAATGCTAGTATTATAATAATATAATCCATCACGTTTATGCCATTTATAACTAACTATAATTTCTCTCAAATTATTAACGGGGTTAATACAATCAATATTGGCGAGGAGAATGTATATAATAAGCCAATAAGTTTCTTAAATAAAACGGAAATACACAAACTTTTAAAAATTAGAAAAATTCTCCAATTATTTGATCAGGTTACGATTGAGTCATATATAAAAATTGAAAAAAAAGAAGATACTAAAAGTTGGATTTTTGAAGGTGGACAACCAGCATACCATCAAACACCTAGTTGTTCTACATTAAATTCTGAGTACATAAACTTTCCTATACCAGACAAAATAAAAGAAAATAATAGGGTTCCTGAGTTTCGAGAATGGTTTAAAGAAAATATGCATCTTATTACAGATGGGAAAGAAGATATTTTTAAATTACATCTTTCAACAAAATTTGGAGTTCAATTCCAATCTAAAATTCAAATTCCTAATTCTGGAAGAAAAATGTTAGATAACCTTGAACTAAGTGAACTAGAAAAAAGAATTGACGAGATACTGGATGAAGCTGCATCATTTTTTGCCAAAGCGTCTAATTTTGAGAAAAATGCTATACGAAACTTTTCACAGAGAGCATTTCTATATAATACTAAATATTCAATTAATAATAATGATACGGGATTAACTGAGAAAGAGCTAAGAAGCTTCCTATTTTCTTATGATACACGATTTAAAATTCCTGTAAAAGAATTATTAAAGCAATATTATATGGTTATGTATAACCCTAAATTAGAATTTCGAGGAAGTTTATTGGAACAATTAGGGTTTAAAAAATGTTCAAAATGCTATTTATCTGAGGTGACAAATGAAGCTAACCAAGATAATATTCGAAAGTCAGTTACCGGTCTTCGCGATGAAAGCATTGATCCGGTTTCTGGGCATCATTGGTTCAGAGAAGAAGTTGTTGGAGATGGAAATTATGATACTGTTGTAGGGCGAAAGTATTTTTATCTGGAATGCCTTAGTGATATGGTAACTACTAATGGAAATTCCTTTAAAAAAGGAGAGTGGTTTATAATACCTAAGATGGATATGTAATAGATAGTTGAGATGTCAGCGATGCTCACGGTAATTGAAATTAACCTTAGCCAAGAATAGGACAAATCTCCGGCACTAGTTAGCAGCAATCGTAAGTTTACCAACAAAACATTAAGAATAGGATAGTCGATGGTGAAGACGCAGACCTAAGATTACTTGGTTGCCTTCAAATGTTAAAATATCTGAAGGTCAGTTAAAATCACTATAATGATACTTAAAATGACAATTTCTTGATATCTTTGAGATCATCAAGTGTGGTAGTAAAGTTATGAACGAATATCAGGTATTCAAAATGGGGTATGCACTCAGAAAATCAAGAGGTTAAGAATTATACCGCCTGCTATCTATCTACATGCTGCTTGTAATATTACTGGTTGTAAAAGATTCCTTGCTGTATGACGTCTCTAAAGTCAGATATGCGAACGAATTTCAATTAATAACAGGCCTGTGCTGAGTATATGTTTGGTATTCAGCAAGGTTTTTGGCTTTCTGAAACGGATCGGCCATAAAGAAGGCTCTAATAATGATTTCTTTTGGATTTGATATTTTACTTCCTTTAATTTGTATACTATAGTTATCATAATAAATGCCAGAAGTACCTCATATTATAAAATACATGGGATCTAAGAGGAATATCTTAGATTTCGTGACTGATTCGATTCTAGAGTTTAGCAGTCCAAATCAAAGGGTTTACGACGTTTTTGGAGGTTCCGCAGTCGTTGCTGGATCTTTGAGAAATTTAAGGCCAGTATGCTGTAACGACATTCAGCAATATACATCCGTTATCGCTAAAACTTATCTAAATAATTATTATTGGTCTGATTTTAAGGATAATATTATCGAAGAAATAGTATTTAGTGCCCAAAAATATTTTGATTGCTTTATAAAGAAGAACCCTGGATTGGAATTTTCGTACTCGCAAGCTTTTCAACTTGAAAATGTAATAAAGTTAGAAAAAGCACAGCAAGATTTGATAAACCGAGAGTTTAGTGGAAAGTACCATTTATTTACTAAGAATTATAGTGGTACTTATTGGTCGTTCGAGCAGTGTCTATGGATTGATTCAATAATGAGTGTTGCAAAACAAGCCGAATTTAAAAACAGTTTTATTTATGACATAATTCTCTCTGCGTTAATGTTTGCCATGGCCTATACAACTATTGGAACAGGACATTATGCTCAGTATAGAGATTTAACAGCTGCAAATTTAGAAGACATCCTTTTTTACCGTAAAAAGTCATTAATCAATCTTTTTACCCAAAAATTTGTAAGTCTAAAAGAAACTTATACTGATAACACAAATTCAATGTTTGAACATCAGACTAAGAACTTGGATTATACGGATTTGCTAAATGGGCATGAAGATAACTCAATAGTATATGCAGATCCACCGTATCAGTTTGTTCACTACAGCCGGTTCTACCATGCATTAGAAACGCTTGTAAGATATGATTATCCGAGTGTTGCTTTTAAAGGTAGGTATCGTACGGATAGACATCAATCACCGTTTTGTATTCGTTCAGAAGTGAAGGGGGCATTTACTAAGCTTTTTCAGCCAGTTTTGAACAAAAATTCAACATTAATTATCAGTTATAGTGATAACGGAATGATCAGTTTTGCTGATTTATTGAGTCTAGGCAATGAAATGTTGGGGCGAGATTATAGAATAACAGATAAAAAATTGGAACATACCCACAGTACCATGGGAAGGCAAGGAGATAAAAGTCGAATTGTTAATGAGGTTCTAATTATTTGTCAGCCTAAATCATTGATGTAGAAGATACTGGAACGACCTTTTCCAATGGTTCGTCTGCGGTAGAATCATCATTATAATATAGTCCCTTTTTTATGCCGAATATAATTATTGGTGCGCCACCACCGCTTCCCCCATCAATTCGTGGAACAAGTTTATTCATATGCGTTGTAGATGCTCCATAAGAACTGCCTTTCCCCAACGCATTAAACAGCTCTTGTAGCTCAGAGGCTCTTGTTATTATAATCCCCACACTTATTGCATTGCGCTCATGGAGTAACCTAAAATTATTTAAATCTCTATCAAAAAATTCAGTTTTGTTATTCCACTCTATATCCAGGGCAATTCTGTTCTTATAACAATCAACTTTATGAGTGGGTGTATTGTATGCAACATCGTCTACTAAAATCTGTGTTTTAAATTCTTTTTCTGTCCAGCCACGCTGATATAAAAATTGATCAAGTGACCCAGATATGTTACTTTTTCTGCCACCTTTTTCAATAATTTGACTTTTCAAAAGTTTAAATTGAGAAAGCATTTCAATAACGTCGTTGTATTCGCTCGAAAATTCATGCCGGAGTATAGTGGATCCATGTCTCCACTCATAAACTTCATAATTGGCCAAAATTTCGGCGGGAATGTTGTCAGTTATCATTAGAGAAGGTTAGTAAATCAGCAATGCTTACTTTAAGTGCAATAGCAATTCTTTCTATGTTTTTTAGCGTTATGTTTTTTTCAGATCTCTCCACCATACCAATATAAGTCCTGTGCAAACCAGCAAGATCGGCTAGAGCCTCCTGAGAAAGACCTTTCTCCTTCCGTGATTTTTTAATATTTTCTGCAAAGAGAGCAAGAATATTGGAATCAGTATTTTTCACGCAACAAACCTAGCAGAATGCTAACTATCGATCTACATACTAAAGATAGCATATTAGTAAATTTGGTGTATTAAATGGTTTGTTTAGAAAGTTGCTCCGCAAAAGGTAGACTATTGCGATACGGGTTGATAACACTGCTTTATATATCAAACTTTCCATTCTAATGATAGCATTTTTGCTAAACTGAAGGCGCTATTTTGAGAGCTGCGCAAGATTAATTATTGTCCACCTGTATATTATTCACTTTTTGATTATACTTGATAGAATCATTCCATCTGATACCAAAACTTGTTAATATGAAACTGAAGTTACTTACGCTCATGATTATGGCAAGTTTTACCTCTTATGCACAAACAAAAAAAGAAACTATTGACTGGCTCAACTCTAAGTTCGAAAGTAGCCCCATCATAAGAAATTCTCTTTATCAATCGACCCGTTTTTTGAAAATAAATGCTAACGGTGACTTTTCTGTTCAAGAATATGAATATGCAACGAACGTTCCCTTTCCAGATTCAAAGAATTATAGCGGAAAGACACTGTTTACAGGAAGCTTCAAAGATTTAAGTCCTTCCTCTGTGAGAGCGAAGCAGATATACGGTGAAATTTTTATTTTTGCCTCATGTACTAGCGGCAAATGCATTACTCAGCAGGATCAAGGTCCTGACTACGAGACATATAAAACTTCGGATATAGCTATTGGCGTAATCTCCGACCCAAGCTTACAAATCCGTTGTGAAAAAGCTTTTATCCATTTAATAAAATTATCGGGAGGGAAAAAAGAAGCTTTTTGAGAGTTATGAGAGCGCAGACGATGAATTGAACTACACTAATATTTGAACGCTCAAGTGTATTTTGCATTTGTTCACATTGATACAATCGATTTAGACTGGTTCATTGATACAAAATAAAAAAAGGCGCCAGGTGCCTTTTTTTGTCAGTGGTCATTCAAAAAACGCCTTACCTTCTTTTCCCATTCATCATTCTGGGTATGATACAGGCGTTTTATCATTAACTTATCACGAAGCACCTCCTGTTTATCCTTCATAAGGTTATCTTCGTAATTTTCTTCGTCAAAAAAGTATGTTGCCTGGTTCTTTTTCATTGATTCGGCAGCTACAATTTTCTTATCTGGAAAATGAAAGGCGAGATAGCCGTTGAGTCCACTAGTGGATTTGCGAACTACTGGATTAAATTCTCGTAAAACGTTTGCCCGGTCAATCAGTGGCTTTCTATCTGATTCACTCAGATGTTTTTCTGCATATTCTACGAAGCGATCAAAGTTCCGCTGATCTGATAGGATGCCGCTTGGTAGCATGTCGTAATCAAATGTTTCTTCTGCTCTGATGAAATATTCCAGGTTTGGTCGCAAGACCTCGTAGGCTCCGAAAACCTCCAAAAACATATTGATTACGTGAGTGTTCTTTTTACTGTTTTTGAAATCATCATCGAAGGTTAACAAATCTGAGACAATGAATTCTGTTCCTTCACCATCAGTCATGAAGTGAAATCCCAGGCGTAGGCTATCCACTAATTCTTTTTTGTAGATGTGGTAAGTTCTATCAAACTCTACGTCGCGACCGGTTTTTTTACTTCTGTATTTTATGTGCCTTAAAATATCTTCTTTCTCTTCGGGCTGCTTCCTCACGTACATACCTTTTGTATTTGTTCTCGTTTTGGGGCCAGCGGCGGTCGGTATTTGCATTCTACCGTCTTCAAAATTGCTACTGACGCCAAACTTGTTCAGGTTTGGTGATTTGGTTGCCTGTTCGAAAGACACACCAATACGGAACGATTCTCCGAATGTGACTAGCTCTGAAAGAATTGTTTCAGATTTCAAGATTCTTGTTTTTCCCTGCCTCATTGTTATTTGTTTTTAAGTAAATACAAACGGCCGCTCTGTAAGAAGCGGCCGTGCATACTAATGCTTAGTTGCATCAACTAATGTGTAAGTCGACCCTGGCTTGTCAGTAGGAGGAAGGATTTTACCTTGCACTGCTGTAATTTCTGGACCTTTACCGCCACGAGGGCCGATTTGTTGATACTGACCACTTGTCGGAGTGGCCTGGCCGGGTTTTAAACCACTGTTTGGCTGCTTTGCCATGTTTTCTAGTGTTTTTTGTGAACAAAACTTAAATACATAGTGTCGGAATGCGGCAGGGATTGACATTTCGGAAAATGTTGTAGTTTTGCTCACATTACCTGGGATTTACAAATTCGAGGGGAGATGATCCCTCACGCGTCCGCCACAGACTTGTTTATTGTAACCCAAGAAGCGGTACCCGACAGGTTCCGCTTTTTTTATGATTTCTTTGGCGCCTTAGATTTCATAGATATTTTGAACTACCTTCAAAATATCTACATCAAATATAAGTAAAAGATTCCTTGTTTGTAGGCAAATTTGCTCCCAGATCAACGATCGGGGTCCTGTGCGGGTCTGACCATTATAACTATTCCGCGCAGGCCGTCATGGCTGTTAAAACGCGAATTTTTATAAGTAACCATCAGTTTCAAAATATAAAAAAAATATAAAAAAGTTTGTATATGTCGAAAAAAGTCATTTTTTGTCAAATTATATAACCCAGATATACTTTGAAGCTATTAACTGCACTATACGTTTCAAAACAATTACATTTTTAAGCTAATTGGATAATTCCAGGAAAGTAGCTTTGGAAAATATTTTGATCTTTTTCTTCATCAATAAAGTGATGAAGAAATTATTACTTTTAATAGCTTGTTTTTGGTATATAGTTAATTAGATTAATTCAATTTGTTGCTATGTGGGTATATATTCTATCAAAATGTAGATTAAATTCGATACTGCTGAGATCAGTCTGTTTCTGAAAAGAATCTTGAAAGCATGTAATTAATTGTGATTAAGCAAGATGTATTACAACGATGTGTTGAATATGAAAGTAATTAATCAAAGAGGTCAACTAGCTTATAGGACAGCTAATCATACTGCAAATGAGCGTTGAAGCAGTTAAAACGACTTCAGATTAATTCTAAGCTGCCAATTACCATTTTAGTCAGTAGTACTCGTATACGTGGGTTAAATTAAAAGAATTTGCAAAAGCGCCACGGGTTTTCTGTGGCAAAATAATCTGAACAACATTGCGTCTATCTGATTCTAAGACCTATCAATGAGAATATTTCAAGAATAGCCCAGTATTAAGAATACAGATTTTTTTTAACTTGTCATTTTAGATCAATAAATTTATTCCAAAGATAATGAGTTAGATCGGAATGGTCGGAATAAGGTCTTAGGATTGAATGTACCGTATTTACGAATGAGAAAAACCGTACACGGAAGTCGTGACTGTTTTCTCCTTTTCTTTAAATTTAGCCAAATATTGATTAGTTAGTATTTATTTCACCTAAAATTGGATGATCCAAACTAAATTAAAAATGATTTACATTTATCTTGTTTTAGCTGTATCAATTTATGGTTTAAATCCAAATGGTCTATTAAAATTTAATAAAACTGGCGAAGAGAAAGGTCAGTATATAATAAATCAAGAAATTAAATATCAAATGTTGAATGTATCTTTTTCTAGTGCAGCACCTGATAATAATGCACATCCATCAAAGATTTATTTTAATTTTTTGGCAACTAATTGGTATAAAAAGGAAATACGCGCTTTTAGGGGAACTGTAATTGTAAAAAATATATTTGGGGACGTTATTAAATCTATTCCATTAACTTATGAAAAACCTATTAGAGCTAGGAAGGGCAAGGGTATGGGTGCTATGTCGCTTGTACAGACAGAAATTTTAGTTGATCGATCCGGCATTAAAAATCTATCATTGATTCTAATTAATTCTGAGGATTATGTTAAAAATCACAAGTCCATTTGGAAAACAGACAAAATTATTTTTATGGATGGAACTGAGAAAGATGGAGATGAATTCTTAGCTGTTGATTGGGAATTGGCAAAATAGTGTTCATGGTCGAATGTGAGCTGACGGAAACCTTTAAATACTGTAAGGTGATGTTAAACGCAACGCTCATCAGCACGCCGATATGATTGTGGCCTAGCGAAACCTACAGATCAAACAGGCCAAAGAGTAAAGCTAGACTTTGGAGCAGAACAAAATGGAAAAGAAGGAGCTAACACAGCAGCTAAAATCAAACCTAAGCAGGAGCAGCAGAAAAAAGGTTATAGTCGCGGCTGGTAAACATAACATTATTTGGACTTTCTACTAAAATTTATGCTAAAAGAGATATGGCCAGCCCAAGTCTTGTTTAGGTCAGGTCGATATCAGTAGAAAACTAAGTTAGCCGGCAGAATATTGTTGCCAAACCTATGGGCAAGAAATGATAAGTGCAATAGAAGCGTCTACCTAAGATTTTGATCTAAAAATTTTCAAAGTATTAACAACCAATATTGATGCCGGTCTGATCTTCAATCACAACTGAAACAATGTTCCGTTGATGAATTGATAATTTCGGGCTGTGCAACAGATTTTTGTGTGGAAGCAACAATTCAATCGGCACTATCAAGGGATTATAAAACAACTGTGGTTGAAGATGGCCATACGACCGGAGAAAGGCCGCATCTAAAAGCGGTTCAGGTGATTGAGCATTATAACTGGGTTTGGACAAATATGATTCCAACAAAGGGAACTGTAAATGTCAGCCCTCACCAAGTAATATTGGATGAATGTCAACTATCAAAGAAAAGATTATCAAATCCGTGGCGCTTTTTGTACTATCTTTTAATCTAACCCATACGTACGAGCGTTTGTATCTGGGCACAGGGAAATATAATTACGGTAACACAGGCACATAAGTTGATGATTAATTATGCTAATAAACCCCTATCCTGTACGGCAATTAGACACCCGTGCAAAGAAAATAGCCATCTTGGCTAAATTCCTTCATGAACGGCATTTTATGTCACTAACAAAGTCAGAATGGAAATTACTATTAAGTCAATTTGTTAAAGAGAATAGTAACTTCCCACTTCGATTTAATAAAGATGGACTGGCTATGCCTGAAAGTCTAATTGCATTTGGCAAGGCAATGGATCGGTTTTCTGAACGGATGTTGGATTCTGCAGATCCTGCTTTTCACATAGACACGCCTGATATTCTGACACTAAGCGCAAGTGCTGGTTTTGGTCAAACAGTGGTCATTAAACTGGCAGCAAAGAAATAAGGACTTACCATTAAAAGAGAAGCTCCTCCCTCCCCTGGTGACGATCTTGAAGGCAAAATTTGATCGAAAGTATTTTTTAAAGTTGTCTTAATAGTATTATGCGCTACATATGATAACGTCCTTTATCACACGTAAGAAGTGCTTTGAAACTAACAAAATCCAATGCCGCCATGATGTAAGGGCTTCGTTTTTAAGACAGTAACTCGTTGTCTTTATTTAATATCAAGCGGCCTGCAACTCCGTAATCACCAAAACTCGAAGCAGGTATTTTCCTAATTCTGGCTACGGCGTATTACTTCATCGTTGCGCCTGAGGTAAACTTATATTTCTGTTAGGCTCTCTGGCCTTATACGCCCATTAGTAATTCCTCAGTGACTAGGCCGCTCAATGTTTAAGTATGCGGATGGTTTCGTCCTGAGACCTTAAAATTAAACGGCCCGCATCCTGCAATTATTAATTGTGAAAGAAGCATCTGTTGCTCTTAGGATTCGACTAAGGGTAATATCTATTCAATTCACACGCTCCTCATATCTTCTATTGTTCATAACACAGGAAAAGATACGATGGATTAATTTATTTCGAAGTGCGTTAAGGGTACTCATCTTGTTCTTGCCTTCCTTTACTTTCCTTTGATAATACTTCGCTAGCGAACTATCTTTTTTTTTGACGTTCTGCATTGCAGCCATATGTAATAGTGATTTTAGCTCTTTGTTGGCATAGAATGATACTTTTGTTTTTCCTAAAACACTAATACCAGATGACCATGGAAATGGAGCTACACCGCAAAAGCTTGCAAATTTTTTTGGATTTACGAAATTTTTAAATTCATTGGTGTAAATAAGCAGATGAATGCCAATGACTTTACCAATACCCGGTACAGAAGTTATCAGGTCATACAAATGGGATAGTGTTTCGTCAGATTGAACAATAGTAGTTAACAGACTTTCGATCTCAAAAATGTCTTTAGTGACGGCATCCAAACTTCGAAAACTATGGGCTGCAAGGTTTTCTGCAGAAACTGAATCCAGATAGTGACGCTCAATCTTGGAGTTTCCTTTTAAAATTATTTTCACTTTTAGAAGACGTTTTCTTATTGTAAGAAGCTCCTGCATTTTATTGATACAAGGCCGAGGTGGTGTCCACTCACGAAGTGAAGTAAAATTTTTTCTGGCATATTCCGCAATCCGAATAGCATCTGCCTTATCAGTTTTCCCCCTGTGAAGTCCTAGTGATCTTTTGATTTGTAGCGGTGATTCTAGGAAGAGCTGAATGTGCATTTTAATTAGTACATCCGTAAGAAATATTCCATAAAGTCCCATATTCTCCGCGCAAAACGCCAAATCAGCATTTCTTAGTTTAAACTGTTCCTTTATACCTCTTACGAAGTTACGAAGGTCTGCCGCGGAATTATTTATTTTGAAGGACGCTGTTTCACTTTTATCTGAAATAAGTGCTATATCAAGAGTGTGCTTCGAGATGTCAACACCAGCTATCAGTTTTGGCTGTCGTTTCATATTTAGTATTCTACTGACCTATACCTAAGATACATATTTTTTCACTGATTTTAGTTTGTCCGGTGCATTAGTTAATTTGTCCACATACATACGTCCGTTTATATGTGGACACTATTAGGATAAATTGTTATTTTGCCACTATGAAAAATGCTGTTGCATATTATCGGGTATCAACTGACCGCCAGGGAAAAAGTGGGCTGGGACTTCAAGCTCAGCATCAGTCCGTGCATTTGTTCTCACAACTGGAAGGCTACCAAGTCATAGCCGAATTTGTTGAAATTGAGAGCGCCAAGAAAAATCACCGGCCGAAGCTGATGGCGGCTTTGTTACAATGCAAAAAACAAAAAGCAACGCTGATTATTGCGAAGCTTGACAGGCTTGGCCGGAATGTAGCTTTCATTGCCAATTTGATGGAAAGTAAAGCTGAATTTCGGGCGGTTGATAATCCCCACGCAAATCCACTGATGGTGCATATGCTGGCTGCTTTTGCGCAGCACGAGCGTGAGCTAATCAGCACCAGGACAAAAGAGGCATTACAGGCGGCAAAGCGCCGTGGTATAAAGCTGGGTAAACATGGCCGAGAGGTTGAGAGCAAAAAGAATCTGGCGGCAGCCAATCAGTTTGCAGAATCAATGCGGCCGATCATCGACGAATTAAAAGCCGAAGGGTTTGAAAGTGTGCGCGGGATATGTGAAGAGCTGAACCAGCGCGGAGTTAAAACATTCCGGAACGATGGTCAGCAATGGCACCGTACCACAGTACATCGCTTGATTAAACGGCTTAATATCAATTAAATATTTAGCAATCGCTTTGTCGATTAACCGACAAAAGCGATTGCCAATACTCATATTTTTGAAGGATCTAGCCTTGTGCCGAAGAATTCCTGATCAACTATATAGTCAAAAGTGTTTTCCCAGTTGATAGAATGACCAGGCCGTAGTTCGTCGATTTTTCTAGCGAGGTCGTAAATACCCTTTGAACTTTGCCAACTTTTTGTCGCTAACTCAGAAACCAGTTCCGAGATCCCATCTGTATTAACTAGAATAGCGTCAATATCCTCAAGAGCATATGGAATTTCGTTAAAATCTTCTCCATCAATTGACGGAATAATGTAAAATGTGTCATCTTCTACGACAAACCTAACTTGATACTCGTTTTTGTTCATATTGTTTTTTGTTTTATGCTTTATAATAAATATCACTTTTTTTCCGTGGCAGCAATTTTTGGACGATCTACTGGGAATTAATTTTCTCCCCTCCCCTATTATATGCATCTAGCACCATCGAGAGTCTATTTTGCAGGGCTCAAGTTGCCATCAATTTTAAAGTGTGATGACAAATTACAATTTAATTTAGTTGTAATTTTGGTTGTGTATATTCAACTTTGCGAAGAAGCAGAATAACAACTTAACACGAGTGATAACTTTATGATTTACACTGTTGGCGGGATCAAAGGGGGAAGCGGTAAAACTACGATATCGACGAACCTTGTAGTCTATCTTTTAAAACAAGGTAGAGACATAATTTTAGTAGATGCCGACGATCAGGAATCAGCTTCTGATTTTGCTGCATTTCGACTCCATACACTTGAAGGCAATCTTGGTTATACGGCTGTTAAAATTACTGGCAGTGAACTTAACGCTAGCGTCGCAAAGCTCGCCGAAAAGTATGATGATGTTATCATTGATACCGGCGGCCGGGATACCGTTAGCCAGCGTTCAGCAGTTTCTATCTCGCATGTGTATTTAGTTCCATTTGCTCCTCGCTCATTGGACGTATGGACGTTGGGGAAAGTCGAAAAGATGATTGCTGAAATGAAGCCATTTAATCCTAAACTAGTTTGCTTGGCCTTCATCAATAAGGCAGATCCTAGGGGTTCTTACAAAGAAGAAGTGGCCGAGCTGCTACGGGAAGCAACAAATATTGAATTTATAGAAGCTTCAATTGGGAATCGTATTTCATTCGCTAACTCGGTTGGAGCTGGCCTAAGTGTTCTTGAATTAAAGCCGACTGATGATAAAGCGGTAAAGGAATTAGAACAATTGATGAACGCGATTAATAAAGCCGTTGATAATAAGTCAGAAAGACGTTAATATTACAACTGAAAATACAACTAAAATAAAAACTATAATAACAACTGTAATATGTTGTTAAAACGAACTTTTTTTAGAACTGTTATTACAACTATGGCAAAGAAAGCGAAAATTGGTCTTCCTCCTGTCCAACTAAACGATCCATCAATGATGGAAGCTATCAATAAAGGAGGTTCTGCGATTAAAGTAACTCCTGTTACAAACCTTGAAAAATCTGTTGCGGCCGTAGAGCCGCAACAGGATGTATTAAAATCTTTTACTTTTAAAATATATGAAAGCGAATTAGCGCAGATCCGACAGATTCAAGAGTCCTTACCAAAGCGTGACCGAGATTCGATTCATGATTTCGTTGTTAAAGCGGTGAAGGATAGGATCAATAAGCAGTTGCGTAATAAGAAGTAGTTTTGGAAGTGATTAGACAACTATTTTTGGTTTCCAATTTACAACTAAAAAAACAACTAACATTAAATATTTAGGCATAGGTTAATATTTCATAAAATACTGATAGTAAGACATTTATATACCCATTGTTTTACGGAAGTAACCTGCTGGATTAGTTATATCGTTTTTTCTAAGGGAAATATCAAATAAGCATTTATTTGCTTTTTTTCTTAAATCAGTATTTTCCAGAACTACTTTAATTAATTTTTGATCTAGTATGCCAATATCACTCATTCGTTTCTTGAGCTGAATTGCCTCCATGTCAGAATCCTGAGCTTCGAATGGAATGACTGTCTGAAACTGGTCAACAGATTTGATTGTGAAATGTAGTTTGTGAATTGCCCTATTTTTCTTTTCTGTTGTATAACTTATTCTAAGATCGGAACACGTATTTATCTGTTTTACCGTGGGTTCTAGCACATTGTCCTTGAACTGGCCCCATTGTTTGTATTGTTCAGGCGCTTTGCCGTAGGGGTCTTTAAGGTTTAAACGGTAGCGCAGCTGGTCAACTTCAAAGCTAATGAAGCCTATATCCTTCCATCTTGATAATTGTATGTACATCCATTTCGCGTATTTTGAAGTCATGGAAAGTACGCAGTACAACTGAAATGAAGTAAAATTGTTCTTTAAATCAACAAGATAAGGAATTAGCTTCTGGTCTATCGAAATTTGAATCCTTCCTTCCCCGCGTAAGTATTTAGCACTCGACATCATTGCTACTTGAAGTAATCCGTCATCTTCTTCAATTTCGAACACTTTCCCAATTAGCCCCTCAGTAGCCTCCCGAAGCTGTTGATAATTCCACTGCCGGCCTGTTAGGTCTTCAATTTCCTTAACGCTAATATAATAGTTGGTATTTGGACTATCACCGGGGCGTAGGAGCGATAACATCATAAAATACAGATCTAGCTGTATTGCAGACAATTCGTGCCTTGCGTTTGTTATAGCGTTATGCTGCCTAACTTGCAGCTTAGAGTCTTTTCGTTCATGTTTTGGCATAGTGTAAAGATAATAAAACAGTACAAAAAAACAGACTTATTTTATTATCTGTTTCTTAGCTTATGAAATCTGTTGATTTACTTATGAAACCTGTTTTTATGGCTTATGAAACCTGTTTCCCTGCTTATGAAACCTGTTTTTTAGCTTATGAAACCTGTTTTCATATCGACACAAGTAACTGATTATTAGTTGGTTACCAGACTTACAAATAATTCAATATATTTCAATATTCACAAATTGTGATATCCAACACTCATTTTAGGGCTACGAAGGAGCAGGTTTCTAC
>NZ_CP098806.1:4707500-4767500 GCF_023822005.2 Dyadobacter fanqingshengii | reverse complement strand
ATACAAAACATACGTAATGCGCTGCTTTCAGGCGAATGCGATGGATTTTGATGACCTGCTTTTCAATACCAATATTCTTTTCCGCGACTTTCCGGATGTACTATATAAGTATCAGCACAAGTTCCAGCATGTGATGGTGGATGAGTTTCAGGATACGAACGTTTCGCAGTATCTGATAACCAGGAAACTTTCGGCCGTCCACAGGAATATTGTGGTAGTTGGAGACGATGCACAAAGCATTTACGCATTCCGCGGCGCGAACATTGAAAACATCCTCAACTTCGAAAAAGACTTCCCGGATGTAAGGGTCATCAAACTGGAACAGAATTACCGCTCAACGAGCACGATCGTTAATGCTGCTAACTCTGTCATTGCACGCAATAAGGCGCAGCTGGAAAAGCGAACCTTTACAGATAATGAAGAAGGTTCATTAATAGATGTAATCAAGGCAGGATCGGATAATGAAGAAGGCCGGTTGGTTGCAACAGCGATTTTTGAGGAAAAAATGTCGAAAGCGTTGCGTAACGAGAATTTTGCTATCCTATATAGGACTAACGCACAATCCAGGTCCTTTGAAGAAGCGCTTCGTAAACTTGGAATAAAATATCGGATCATAGGTGGACAATCCTTTTATCAAAGAAAGGAAATCAAGGATCTGCTGGCTTACTTGCGCTTTACAGTAAACCAGCGCGACGAAGAAGCATTCAAGCGCATCATTAACCTTCCAAAAAGAGGCATAGGCGACGGAACAGTTGCAAAAATTGCGGTTGCGGCATCCGAAAATAGCATTGCGATCTGGGAAGTGGTTGCCAACATTGGCAAATATGCCAGCGGAAGGACCATTACACCGATCGAGCAGTTTGCGACTTTGATCAAAAGCTTTAAAATCATGGTCGAAGAAGGAAAGGATGCTTATGAGGTTTCGGCGCACATTGCCAAAGTTTCGGGGATCTTGCGGGAATTGTACGAGGACAAAACGGTGGAAGGACTTTCCCGCTACGAAAACGTCCAGGAATTGCTGAACGGGATCAAGGAATTTGTGGATAATGAAGAAACCGAGGACAAAACATTAAGCGCATTTCTCCAATCCGTTTCCTTATTAACAAATGCCGATGAACCGGACGATAATAATGATAATGACCGCGTTACAATGATGACCATTCACTCGGCGAAAGGTCTGGAATTCCGGAATGTATTTATTGTGGGTTTGGAAGAAGATCTTTTCCCCAGCCAGATGATGCTCGAAAGCCGCCAGGATCTGGAAGAAGAAAGAAGGCTGTTTTATGTCGCCATCACCCGCGCCGAAAAGAAGCTGTCATTTTCTTACGCGGAAAGCCGCTATCAGTGGGGAAGACTGAAAATGTGCGAACCGAGCCGTTTCCTTCTTGAAGTTGATCCGCATTTCCTGAATGTATCCAATATGCTTCACGGAGCGCCTACGAGAGAAAGCGTGAGTCCGGTGACGTCCTTTGCCAGAAATTTAACCCAAAGAAAACCTGCCCCGACACCTTCCAGCACGACGGTTACGCATACGCCTTCCGAACATTTCGTGCCCAGCGACACCTTTGACCTGAAAGAAGGTGATAAAGTTGAACATTTAAAATTTGGTTTTGGAGAAGTGACCCGCATGGATGTGAACGGCACGGATCGCAAGGCAACCGTTAATTTCAATCTGGTTGGGGAAAAAACTTTATTGCTGAGCTTCGCGAAACTCCGAATTCTTAAATAAATCGCTTCGCATAGTTATAGTATGTTTGTCGCCAGCTTTATTGATTTTACCTTCCACACTACATTACCATTTTTATAAAAGCCATTCCCTAAAACTTCACCATTAAACGACCGTTTATATGTTTATTGAAAAAGACATTATACAAATAAAAGACCGCGGAAGCGATATTGCCACAGTAGAAGAACAAGTAAATTATTTTGTAAACGGATTCCCTTTCCTCCAACTCTCAAAAGCCGCCACCGTTGGTGATGGTATTATTCGCCTGACCGACGATCAGATTGCAACGGTAATCAGTGAATTTGACAAAAGCGCTTCTGAAGGAGAAATCGCACTTTTGAAGTTTGTTCCGGCATCAGGCGCTGCTACGAGAATGTTCAAATCCCTTTTCAGCTTTTTACAGGACGATAAGAAGGATAAGTCTGTGGATGAGTTCTTTACCAAATTAAAGGATTTCGCATTTTACGATGATTTAAAAACTTCATTAGCTGCGGATGGCAACAACATTGAAACTGCGGACGAAAAAACAATAGCCTCTTATTTCCTGACTAATAAAGGTTTGGGCTACGGAGAATTGCCAAAAGGCTTGCTCAAATTCCATAACTACGAAGACCGTTCCAGAACGCCTTTGGAGGAACATTTGGTGGAAGGAGCCAAATATGCCAATGCCGGAAGCAATGTTCAGATCCATTTCACAGTTTCGCCGGAGCACCGCGATAAGTTTGAAAAACTGGTTGTAGAAGTGCTGCCGAGTTACCAGAGCGAGTTTGGCGTGCGATACATTGTTTCTTTTTCAGAACAAAAAAGCGCAACGGATACCATTGCCGTTAACCTCGATAACACGCCTTTCCGTGAAAAAGACGACAGCCTATTGTTCCGTCCGGCAGGTCACGGCGCATTGCTGGACAATCTGGGCCAGTTGGATGCGGACATTATTTTTATCAAAAACATTGATAATGTAGTTCCTGACAGAATTAAGCAAGACACAATCACCTATAAGAAGGCATTAGCGGGAATTGTTTTAAGCTATCAAAAACGCATTTTCGCATATCTTGAACAACTGAAAAATCAGGCTCACTCAGCATTACTGAGCGAACTGGACTCATTTTTCAGAACAGAATTATGCGTTGTTCCTCCTGCTGACTTTGATTCATGGTCGGATGATCAGAAAGCCATTTATTTTCAAAAGAAACTGGACAGGCCTTTGCGAGCTTGCGGAATGGTTAAAAACCAGGGAGAGCCAGGCGGCGGTCCGTTTTGGGCTGAGAATGCGGATGGTTCATCGTCTCTGCAAATTGTAGAGTCGGCGCAGGTTGATGTAGATGATGAGTCGCAAAACAGCATTTTCAAAAACTCAACACACTTTAACCCAGTGGATCTGGTCTGCGCCGTGAAAAACAGCAAAGGCGAATTATATGACCTGAAAAAATTCCGTGACCCCTTAACCGGCTTCATTACAGGAAAATCCAAAGATGGTAAGGAGCTCAAAGCACAGGAATTGCCCGGGTTATGGAATGGCGCGATGGCTGATTGGAATACATTATTCGTTGAAGTGCCCCTAATTACTTTCAATCCAGTGAAGACTGTGAACGATCTGCTTCGTGAGCAACACCAATAACATATGCATTTATAAGAAACAGCATTTGTACCAAACAAAAAGCGCCGGATTTTAAAGTCCGGCGCTTTTTGTTTGATCAATGTGTTTAAAAGATCATGGGATCGGCAACACTTTGCTTTCTTTAAATGTCGAAAGAATCACCATCGTTTGCGTGCTGGCTACTTCCTCAATCTCATTTATTTTTTCAAGCATCAATTTCTGATATGTGCTGATGTCTTTTGAAATCACCCGAAGAAGAAAATCTCCCGTTCCTGTAATGTGGTGACATTCAATAACTTCTGGAATTGCATGTATCTTTTCAACGAAAGATTCTGTAACCGCTTTTCTATGCCCAACCAGGGAAATTTGTACAAATGTGCTAACACCCAGGCCCACTTTTTCGGGCTCCAATTGCGCATGATAGCTTTTGATAATTCCTGATTGCTCTAATTTTTTGACACGCTCCAAAGTCGGTGCAGGCGACAAGCCTATTTCTTTGGACAGTTGTGCGTTGGTTATTTTAGCATTCGTTTGTAGGATCTCCAGTACTTTACGGTCTATCTGGTCTAACTTAATAATGGCCGACATTTCTCTATGACTAAGGTTTTGTATTATCCCTTTTTTAGGACGCTGCAAAACTAATTAGTTTCCCGAAGAATCTTACAATTATATACTGAAAATTTGTCAAAAAATAGAATTATCGTAGGCTAAAATAGAATTTAGTAGCTAATTATTAGGCTTTTCACAATTGTAACCCTTTGCATTCAATTGGTTTAAACCGCGTAAGTTTCTATTTTTTGCAGAAAATCCTGATAAGTAACCGCTATTCCATCCTCCAATTCCACACGATGTTTCCACCCAAGTGCATGCAGCTTGCTCACGTCCATTAACTTGCGAGGCGTGCCATCCGGCTTGTCCGTGTTCCAATGAATTTCTCCGGAATACCCGGTTACACGCTGGATCATTTCTGCGAGTGTCTTTATTGAAACGTCCGCTCCGACACCCACATTCAGGAAAGCAGGTTCATCATAATTTTGCATCAGGAAATAACAGGCATCAGCCAGGTCATCGGCATGCAAAAACTCCCTTAAAGGAGATCCAGTGCCCCAAAGCTCAACAAATGGCTTGTTTTCTTCCTTCGCCTCATGGAATTTGCGGATCATTGCAGGAAGCACGTGGGAGTTATTCAGATCGTAATTATCATTCGGGCCGTAAAGATTGGTAGGCATTACAGAGATAAAATTGCAGCCATACTGTGCGCGGTAGGCTTCACACATTTTTATTCCGGCAATTTTAGCAATCGCATAAGGTTCGTTTGTAGGCTCCAAAAGCCCGGTAAGCAGCGAATCTTCATGCAGCGGTTGCGGTGCCAGTTTTGGATAAATGCAGCTTGAACCCAAAAACATCAGCTTTTTAGCATTTGAACGATAGGCGCTGTCGATGACATTGTTTTGGATCAATAAATTATCGTGCAAAAATTCCGCCCTGTAAATATTATTGGCCATTATGCCGCCGACTTTCGCAGCCGCCAAAAAAATATACTCTGGCCGCTCTGTTTCGAAAAAGTTTCTAACGGCGCTTTGATCACGCAGATCCAACTCAGAAGAGGTCCTGAGCAGGAAATTATCAAATCCTTCTTTAACTAATTTACGATGAATGGCTGAGCCCACCATCCCGCGATGTCCGGCGATATAAATTTTAGCACTTTTTTCCACTGCGTTTTTTTAAATTTGTGCGTTGATAATCAATATAGAAATAATCAATTCGTTACAAAAGTAACAATCTTGCTCTGAAGAAAAATTCAATACACATGCAAAGACTTATTCTTTTCTGGTGCTTTTTCGCTCTTATTCTGGCTCAGACGGCATTGGGGCAATCGGAACCAAGCAAGGAAACGCCTTCCTGGTTGCCAAAAGAAACGGTTAAACAGGATACTATCAACCGCTCCAAAGGACTTAAATCATTTGTATCCGGCCTGGATCCCGTTGTGGGCGCATCAGTTCCGGGCGCATCCACGCCGGGCGCGGAAGGAAAGTCTACAAGCCTGTCCACATTGTTTGGCGAGACCATTCCTGACCTTGGATTAAAAGTTAAAGAGTTTAAAAGTCAAAAGAAAGACCGCAAAAGCAAGAAGGAGAAAGCGAAGCTTGCAAAGGTGCAGTACGAAGGCATTCCTATGCAAAGCATGTCTGTCAAATACGGCAGCGGTGACCGGGCAACGGTTGAATATTTCCATGTATTGAAGGAATATAAGCCTCTGAACCAATATGTCCTGGGTGCAAATACGCGCTGGTATGATAAGAAAGGCAAAAAATTGAGCTCTGCGCTCATTAAGGATAAGGAACAAGCATTGCCGCTGCATGGCTCTTACAAAAAGTACAGCGGAGAAAACCTGATCGAGGAAGGCTTTTACTATATGGGTGCGAAAGATGGCCGCTGGGTCAAGTATGATGCCAAATTTAATCTGATCGACAAGTCTATTTGGGAGCATGGCTTCCCTGCCGAATCGCGTATCACTTACTATGACTCAGCGCACAGTCAGATCAAGGAGGTTTTGCCGGTAATGTTCGGGCAGGTTGAGGGCGAGTATATGCAGTTTTATAAAGAAGGCCAGCTGGCGGTGAGCGGCAAATATGATGGCGGTGAGAAAATCGGTCGCTGGGTTGAATACTATCAATTCCGTCGCCAGCGCAAAAAAGAAATTCAATATCCGAAATCGGGCTGGGACGAAGAATTTGAGCCGTTTGTGCTGAGAGAATGGGATGAAAAAGGCAAACTTCTTTACGATTACACCAAAGATCCGCGCGCATCAGCGGAAGAGGAAACAGAAAATTAAAGCCTTCAATGGTTGAAAATCCTCATTCACCTGCTTAATTAGCGTGTTGGATTCCCGGCACGAATGAATTGAAATATGTTTTTGACTCTCCTAGGCTTCATCCGGAATAAGATCTGGCTGGCATTTTTGTTTTGTATCATTCCCATTATTCTTTATATCTGGGTTTTCAAGTCCATTGCACTGAATGTCAATTATGTAGCCTTCGACGACATCCTCGTTTTCGGCATTATTCCCGAGTTTGAAAAGGCCACCTTGCCCGAACGCTGGAAACTGCTTACCACATTATTTCCCGAGCACCGCCTCGTTTTTTCCCGCTCTGTCATCCTGCTATTTTATGATATTTTTGGCCGCGTTAACCTCGTCTGGTTAATGATCGTCGCCAACATTTGCTGGGGATTGTGCGCATTTATTTTTTACAAAGCATTTCAAAAACTGCACATTTCCATCTGGTATTTCGTGCCCGTTTTGTGGCTTTGGTTTAACATTCAATCTTACGAGAATATTTTTTGGGGCGTCAGCTCGCTTTGCAACTTCGGCGTCATCCTTTTTGTACTTTCTGCGCTTTATTTCGCTGCTTATCATCCAAAAAGGGTTTTTATTAGCCTGATTTTCGCCATTGCCGCCACATTCACATATGGAAACGGCTTGATGGTTCTGCCGGTTATCGCGCTCATGTTCCTCATCACCGGCCGCCGCAACCAGTTTTTTACCACGGTGCTTTTCACGGCATTCGTGGCGCTCATTTATTTCCTCGACTTCACGCCTATCACGCAAAATCTCAGCTTTTCGAATCCGCAGCAGGTTAAGGAAGGGTTTTTTGGTTTATTTGGTTTTATTGGGTCTATTGCCACATTAAGCGCTTACAGCGTTCCGCTTTCAACCATGTACATTGCCTCAGCATTCGGCATGTTGCTGGTGATAGCGTTCATTTTTTTATATCAAACACAAATTTTACCGCTTTGGAATGCTGCTTGGCTGAAATCAAAATATAACAACCGAACGGCCATTTTTGCGCTTTCCATCCTGATTTTCATCGGCATAACCACGCTCGCACTCACCTATAAACGCATTCCGACAGACACATTTGCCGGCATGTTCAAAGGCCGTTACCGGATGTATTCAACCATGTGCTGCATTGCATTATATTTTGCCTTTCTGAGCCTGAGAAGCAAGCATTCGAGGGTTCGTCTGTCTCCTGTCCTGCTTGTCTTGACGGTGATTCTGAATCTGGTCATTTTGCATGGTAACTTTGCCGAGGCTGTTAATTATCGCCGCTCGGCTGTTGCCCAGGAATTTAATGCGCGTTATAATGCAGATTGGCTTGGGATCAGAATGTTCTCCATGGACCAAAAACACTTTGAAAAAATAAGGGCATACTACAATTCCGATGACCCTTTGGCAGAAGTCTGGAATCCGCGGATAAAGTCAAATGCAATGGCTTGCGACAGCACATATAGCCCTGATCTGGTTGCCAGATCCGGCAATTACCTGGGTATCAACTTTGAACAGGATTTTTTCAAACCGGTGAAAGATTATTCGGACGGCGCATATGTAATTTTAAAATCGCAAGATCACGTTTATGCCTCTCCGCCCAATCAGTCGGCCGTGCCTTTGAAAACGACACTTCGCAGGGGAATGTATTTTAATAAGGGTGCTTTTGCCAGTTTTCACCTGGCCACGATTGAGCCTGGCAATTATTCCATTTATCTGTTAGTACGGAAGAATGGGAAAAATCGCATTTTCTGCACTGGAAAGACCTGGAATGAAGCTGATTAACCTCAAAATTTATCGTGTAATCCAGTCAAAATTCGCTCCACTTCCTTCCTGATTTCACCGGTAGGACGGGTAAAGTTGTTATTCATGAAACTAAAAACAAGTGTCTTGCCCTCTTTTGTGATCAGGTAGCCGCTCAGGCAGAAGTTATTACTCAAACTCCCGGTTTTCGCGAAAATAAACGGCGGATTGCTTTTGAACAGATTATTCAATGTTCCCGACTTCCCTCCGGCAGGCAGAATCTGGAATAACTTTTCCTGAGGCACTTTTTGATGGATTTTTTGAAGCAATGTTGTTATTGTCCTGGGAGTGAAAAGGTTGTAACGGCTCAGCCCCGAGCCATCTTTCCAAACCGGCTTATCCGGCAAATCACTCATATGATGCTCAATGGCGTGCGCTATGGCCTTTTCCGTGTTTAGTGGCAGACCGTTTGCCGAGGCATATAGCAGCATGAGTTGCTCCGCCAGCATGTTATCGCTCACTTGCATCATTCTTTTATAAAGTGAATCAGAAGGAATGCTGTTCACTTTTTTCAGCTCAATTTCCAATGGGATGTTGATCAGCTTAATCTCCTTTTTCAATGTGTCGCTCAGCAATTGAACCGTGATCGCGTCGGTCATACGCACCGGAACGTCCTGGATAAGTCCTTGGGGCACACCCAATCTTGAATGATGGAATAAATTCTGTCCCTCTTCCCGTTCAATGCCTGAGGCCGCTGTATCTAAAACCATTGCTTTGTTCCAGTAAGCAGGCGCAACCTGAAACCGTTCCGCAGTTTCGCCCGAAGACGTGTTTCCCGAAAAGCGGGCAATGTTGCCGTAAACCGGCAATGGGGAAACTTCGGGCTGATAATAATCATTGTAATCGCCCCACGCCCAACCCGGACCGAAGCGCTTGTTTTCAAAATTATAGGCCGTGAAGAAGATCGGTTCTTTTCGGTTTTTCAGAAATTCAAAAACCTTGCTTTTTGGTAAATCAGGATGTAAAAATGACGGGTCACCTGTGCCGCGAATGATTAGTAATTCACCCCATTCCAAATATTCAAGACCGGGAATAGAATCGCCGAGCGCACATAAACCGGCGTAATAACTGAATAACTTGGTGTTGGATGCAGGATTGTAATATTTGTTGCTTTGGTAAGCCGCCAGCTCTTTTTTCTCGCCCAGTTTTTGGATAGAAACACCGGTATGCTGCTGACTGAGGACTGTGGAATTTTTTAATTCTCGTTTTAAATAGTGGGATACCGAGCAACCTGAAAGCATTAAAACACTGCCAAAGAAGATAAGTGTGCGCATGGAGTATAGTTAGAATTATAGTGGCAAAGGTAACATTTTACCACATTCAATGATACACAGCATGCTGGTCGCGAGCCTTTTGGTTCCTGATCACCAGAAAATAATGATCTTCCAGCGGCACAACTTTATCTTTTTTTAAATCAAACGAAGGCAAACAATTGGCGTCGGCGAGCACATATTTGGCATTCTCTGTTTTTGTAGTCAGCGACAAGAAATGATAACGCTGCAAGTAAGTATGAATGTCCGCCTCGTGGTAAAGATTCTGGCAAATCCCGATTGTCGACGCGCGGGCCACATAATGCTTGATTTCTTTGGCATTGGCAGCCATTTCATTGTGCTCCATATTCCGCAGTTTTATAATGGTAAAAGTCCAGCAGCATACGACGGCAATGGAGAATCCTGCGACTGCCATTTTTGTATTAAGCAATGTTAAAGCATGGACTTTCTCGACGAAAAGCGCGGCGAAAAAGATGGCTACAAACGGCAAAGACGGCAATAGGTAATGCGGATATTGCTTGATACTCACCAACATTGGGACAATTGCCGATCCGGCAACAAGCAGCGTGAGCTGACAGATCCTTATGGTTTTCTTGCCAAGGGCAGTTTTAATGTTGTGAGAAGAGCTAATCAAATATATCCCTACCAACATGGCAAGATGCGGGTAAACATTGCGAAGCAATTCTTTTACCAAATAAAAATGTCCCGCCAATCCTTCGCCCGCCTTTTCTCTTTTTTGTAACAAAGCTTGCACCACCTGCCCGTTAAAATAGGTTTTCAAAAAGACAAAAGCGGGCTGATAAAGCAAAATCAAGCCCATAGTAACGGCAAACGTTCCGAAAACGAGCGCTGTTATTTTAACGCCAATCCCAAACATTGCATGATCGTAGACCACTACATATATCATCGCAAATGCTAACGGATATAACCCTACGGGGCCTTTCGTCAGGCAAGCCAGCACAATGCAGATTCCCGCGAGAACAGGAAAAATGTACTTTTTAGGTGTGCCAAACGATTTACTTTTAAGGAACCTGAGCTGAAAATAGCACGACAAAAGGCAAAAAATGGACATTGTGCTATCCAGAAAATTGTTTGGAATACTATAATAAACCGTAACGGTCGCATACCAGCACAGCACGGGTAACCACGTGTATTTTGCCAGATCAGGTGTCTCTTCAAACAATTTCTGCCAAAACTTCACGATCAGAATGATGGAAACAACCAGCACCAGAAAATTGTAAATGTTCTCTACCGCAGTGGAATCGCCTATTACCCTGAAAAGAATGGATTGCATTCCAAACTGAAGCGGTGGATGACCAAAGAAAAACGGGCCATTGTCATAAGGCAACCAAAACGACTTTGCGAAAAATGGTTGCCAGAAAGAGCCGATGCCCAGCGCCATATTCCGCGCAATGGAAGCGTAAGCAAGCCCATCCATGAACATGGTGTCGTCAAGCGACCTCGGAAGAAATGTGATCAGGATGAAGCTGATAGTAAATATCCACGGAAGATATCGCTCATGTGTTGAGTTACCAGGAATCATAACGTTGAGTAAAATTTGGTGGAATTTACGATTTTATCAAACGCAAATGCGCAATTCTTTACATAACGAACATTATGGCCTTACTTTGTATTCCAATTACGACGCACTAGCAGATAACTGATGACCGACCTTCACGCTGTCCTGAAGCAATATTGGGGTTACGACACCTTCCGCCCTTTTCAGGAGGATGCGATAAAAGCAGTTCTTAATGGTATTGATACGCTGGTTCTGCTCCCAACGGGTGGCGGCAAGTCGGTGTGCTTTCAGGTGCCTGTGCTGGCAATGGAAGGCGTTTGCATTGTGGTGACACCTTTGATCGCACTGATGAAAGACCAGGTTGAACAGCTCAAACGCAGGTCTGTTTCCGCAGCGGCGATCCATTCGGGCATGAGTAAGAATGAAATCGATATAACGCTCGACAATTGCATACACGGTCACACAAAATTTTTATACGTCTCTCCCGAAAGGTTACGGACAGACATTATGATCGCCCGGGTGAAGCAAATGAATGTTTGCCTCCTCGCCATCGACGAAGCACATTGTATTTCCGCCTGGGGTTATGATTTTCGGCCAGCTTATCTTTTGATTTCAGATTTCAGAAAAATAATTGCCGGTGATGTTCTGGCAAACGGAAAGCGTCCTGACGTTCCCGTAATGGCGCTAACTGCAACAGCAACCGAGGAAGTACGGGCTGATATTTTGGAAAAGCTGGAAATGCGCAACGCCCGGGTTTTTAAGCAATCTTTTGCAAGGGCAAACCTCTCCTATTCCGCCTTTTCAGAAGAAAATAAAGAGCGGAAGCTGCTGCAAATTTTGAAGAATGTTTCGGGAACGGCCATTGTATATGTGCGGACTAGGAAGCGCACGAAGGAACTGGCCGATTGGCTTAACAGACAAGGAGTCGGCGCACAAAGCTATCACGCTGGCTTGCCTTTTCGGGAACGAAGTGATCGTCAGACAGCCTGGATCAAAAATCAGGTCAGGGTTGTGGTTGCTACCAATGCTTTCGGAATGGGAATTGACAAGCCGGATGTGCGCGCTGTGATCCATTTCGATCTGCCTGATAACCTGGAAGCCTATTATCAGGAGGCTGGACGAGCGGGGCGCGATGAGCAAAAAGCATATGCCGTTGCGCTTTTTACCAAAATAGACCTCGAAGAACTTTCTGAAAGTGTGGAGCGAAAATATCCGCCGATGGAAGTCTTAAAAAGGGTTTACCAGGCGCTCGCCAATTACTACAAACTCGCCGTAGGCGGAGGCGAGTATGCCAGTTTTGATTTTGATATACAGGAATTTACGGGAATATTCGGACTTGCGGTTAATGAGACACATTACGCCTTGAAGTTGCTGGAAGAAGAGGGCTTTCTGCAACTGAGCGAGAGTTTTAATGATGCTTCCAAAATCCATTTTCTGGTCGATAATCGCCAATTATACGACTTTCAGATACGTTACCAGGAAATGGATTCGTTTATCAAGGTAATTCTGAGGATGTATGGCGGAGAACTGTTCACAGAATATGTGCGGATTTCGGAAAGTGAGCTTGGGCAGATTTATTTCGCACCGGAAAATGAAGTCGTTAGAAAACTGAAATTCATGCAGGAGCGTGAAATAATCGACTACGAACCCAGAAAAAATAAACCACAGCTCACATTACTAACACCCCGATACGATGCCGCATTGTTACCGCTTAATGTTTTTGAGATAGAGAAAAAAAAGGACAGAGATATCAAAAAGGCACGGGCTGTAGCGCATTATGCTTCCCACACCCGCATTTGCCGGACTTTGCTCTTACTCGAATATTTCAACGAATTTGATGCGGAAGAATGCGGAGTTTGTGACATTTGCATTCAAAATAAGAAGAATGAACTGGTTCAGAACCCGGATCTGGAAACGGCAGTGGTTACATTTTTAGCCCAAAACGGACCGGCAACGCCTAATGAACTGGGCCAGGCGTTTGAAGCATTTCCGGAAAAAGATTTTTTACAAACATTACAACATTTGATCAAAGAGGAAACGATCCGATATGATACAATCGGCAAGCTATCCTTGACTAACAAAGCTCAACATTGAAAAAAACAGTTTTTACCTTCGCACTATTACTGGGCATTTTATCACAAGCCGCTTACGCTCAGCAGATTCCCGGGCTGGAACTAAGTAATTACGGAGGCCTCTACCGCGCCACACGAAATCCGTCGGTCCTCGGCGGCCCCAAACACAAATGGCAGATCAACATCGGAACATTGGGCGGAAGCATCAATTACAGATATTTCAATTTTGTCGGAGAAAACTCCCTGCTATATCCGTTGCTGATCCCACATTCGACCAAAGAACTATATGGCCGCTCCCGAACAACCGGCTCCCTGCTCAACGACGACCCCATTTATACAGTCAGTGAAATCCGCTGGCCTTCTGCCATGATCGCCATCGGCAAATATCAGGGCCTGGCATTGCAGTTCAGGACAAGGGGATTTGTACAAGGCAAAAACCTCCCCGACCCCATTCAAACATTATATTTTCACAGACTCGATACAGGCAGCACGCCACCGACCGATCAGCCTTGGGGTAATTTTAATCTGGTGCAGCAAAGCTTTTCGGACGTAAGTGTCTCCTATGGTGTGCAATTATTGGATCTTGACGCGCATAAATTACGACTTGGCGTGACAGGAAAACGCGTTTTTGGTGCCAGAATTGGATATTTGAATGGTTCAGCCGATCGGTACAGCATTCGTCCGCTGGCGGGCGCCGACGAAACCAGCGAGCTGGTCATTCAAAACTTTGCTTACGAAAGCGGTTACAGCAATCCGAACAAGAAAATGCGCATTTCGAATCTCTTTAATTCGGATCAATATGGCTCTGGCTGGGGTTATGACCTTGGCTTTTCTTACGAGCTCGGTGCTTATTGGGGTAAGTCAAAAGAAGTTTTCGACGAAAGCCCGGAATATTTGGTGCGACTTTCCGGATCACTAACCGACGTGGGCTCTATTCGTTACAAAACGACGCGCAGTAAAGTGAGCAAAGGTCGTGAGGCAGAAGCTGTTATTGGTCAAAAAGAGTTAGAGAACGTCAGCGACAAAGGTCCGGAAGGATTCATGACGTTATTCCCATCTGAGGGCGACACTACTTTTCAAAGAAGTGTGCAGCTGCCGCAAGCACTTCATCTGGAAGCGGATATACAGCTGGTAAAAGGTTTTTTCCTGAATTTATCTCAAACGAAACGCTATAAGCCCAGAAGCGGAGAATATCTGGATCTTAATCAGCTCGATGCATTCACCATTACACCGAGATTTGAAGATGAAGATTCTGACTTTTCCTTCCCGATTTCATTCATTAAGGGGAACAATCGTCCGTCTATTGGCGCGGTTGGGCATTTCGGGCCGGTTTTCTTGGGATTCAGTAATGTGAATGGTTTGCTGAAAAAAGGCGGGGCCAGAGGCAGCATGGTTTATTTAGGTTTTACTGCCTGGAAATTAAACAGGAAAAAAGATGCGGAATGATCTTTCATATATATGAAAAAATCTACGCTCTTCTTCATTCAACTTTTTTTGCCATTCGTGCTGCTTGCACAGCATCACGAGCATGCAGCACAACCGCAAGCAAAAGGCGTGGAGCCGCAACCCTTGTTAGCACAGGCATTGCGGTTGCAGGAAGCACTTACATTCTCAGGAAATGCCTTGGCGCCCGATGATGCAAAGAAGCTGAATGCGTTGCGCGACAAGCCGCTGACGCAAGAAACGGTTGTTGAAATACAAAAAATATTCGATCCCTATTGCCTGAATGTAGTCGATATCAACCCCGAAGGGCGCGTAAAGGTGTTAAGAGGTGCAGCAAAAGCAACATTGGTCCAAGGCGGCTGGACAGGTTTTTTGGTTAAAATAAATAATGACGCAGGAATAACTGCCAAGCTCGTAGCCGAAAGCCCAAATGCCGCAAAACCTTATCATTCTCCGTCTTTTGAGCCAAAAGTCAAGAAAGAACATGAACTAACGCCCGGACAAACTGCCAACCGGTTTGCGGAAATCCAAATATATACCAAGCCCCCGTTGCAAGAAAACCTGACGGGTTTGAAACTCGAATATGCCATTGTGCAGCTTTATTCCAAAGATGCTGGCCAGCGTGACATAGAAGTTGCCTATAACGTGGGTCAGGGCTCTCAGGATCTTGGTTTCAGGAATTCCACACACATTCTTTTTAATGTTAGGCCGGCTGTAAAAGTCAAGTTTAATGTCAAAGATGTGGATGGCAAACCCGCCATGGCGTCCTTCCTCATCACGGACGGCCAGGCGCATGCTGCGGGAAAATTTTCCGGGATTTACCCGCTTCCTTCCCGACGCGTTGCCGCATCCGACACATATCCCGACTTTTTCTTTCAACCCCAAATTTACCGCGCAGATGGTGAGCACGTTATGTTGCCTGCTGGCAAATATCAGGTGACTTACACCCGCGGACCCGAGTACATTAAGCAAACGAAAGAGATCATTGTGCCGGAGAATAAGGATTCTGTAACCGTTTCTTTCGAGCTAAAACGCTGGATACAAATGACTAAGCTAGGCTGGCACAGTGCGGACCATCACATTCACGCAGCTGGTTGCAGTCATTACGACAGTCCTACCGAGGGTGTTGATCCCAAGGACATGTGGCGACAAGCACTAGGTGAAGATCTGAATCTGGCCGCTAATCTGGCCTGGGGACCAAGCTGGTATCATCAGAAGACATTTTTTACAGGAAAAGATCATCCGCTGTCGGACAAAAAGAACATTATGCGCAATGATGTGGAGGTTTCGGGCTTCCCGTCGTCACATTCCGGGCACATTGTGCTGCTGCGGATCAAGGAGGACGATTATCCCGGCACAACGCTCATTGAGCAATGGCCAAGCTGGACGGCGCCCGTACTTTCCTGGGCCAAATCGCAAGGTGGTGTTGTGGGTTATGCGCATTCTGGCTGGGGTTTGCAACCGTTGGAGCCAACCGATAAGCTGCCTAATTACACTGTCCCGAAAATGGATGGGATCGGTGCTAACGAGTACATTGTTACGGTTACGAATGATCTGGTCGACTTTTTCAGTGCCGGTGACACGCCTGCACCGTGGGAATTGAACATGTATTACCACACATTAAACTGCGGTTTCCGGCCCCGGCTGAGTGGTGAGACCGATTTTCCCTGCATTACGGATGCACGAGTAGGTCAGGCAAGAAGTTATTTCAAACCTGTTGGTCCTTATAATTATGACAATTATGTGGCTGCGATCAAATCAGGCAGAAGTTACGTTTCGGATGGGAAATCGCACATTATGGATTTTTCGGTCAATGGGCAGGAAGCCGGTGTGGGCGATAGTGAGATTGCCGTCAAAGCCAGCGAGACAATCGGCATCTCAGCCAATGTTGCCGCCTATCTTCCTGAAAAACAAGATGCAGCAGGTGAAACCATTGCAAAGACGTCGATCATTTTAATGCCTTATTGGGACATTGAGCGGGCTCGTATTGCAAAATCAAGGAAAGTCAGGGTCGAACTGATCGTGAATGGAGAAGCCGTTGATACAACTGAAATTAACGCGGATGGAGCGGTAAACAATGTCAAGTTCTCCTATAAGCCGCTTAAATCGGGATGGGCAGCAGTTCGGGTTTATCCAAGTTCGCATTCCAATCCGGTCTTTATAAAAGTGGATAATAAGCCGGTTATGGAGAAAAAAAGCGCCGAATGGTGCCTGGCAACATTGAATCAATGCTGGAAAATGAAGGAGCCAAACATTCGCGCAGAGGAAAAAAAGGCAGCAGAAGCGGCTTATGAAGAGGCGAGGAAGAAATATCAGGCGATCATTTCTTTTTAAATATGCTGCCAATCCGGCTGAACATGCGCTTTTCAAACTCCCAAAAGAAATCGAATTTCCCCCAAATCCAACCCCACGCCAGCAAAATGACCTGGTATAATGGCAAAATAATGAGGATGTTAATTGTCCAGCGAAGCCAGGTCGGTGATTCTTCCGTTAAGCCTATTAAATAAAATAATCCACGTTTTGCATATAAAACTGAGAACCCCGTACATGCGAAAACGATCAGAATGACTAGCACATCCCAACCGTTTCGTACATTCCAGCGCTCTTTCAGTTTCTCGATCATGAGCAGATTTTATTCATAAAGAAAATCCAAATGCTCAGGCTTGATTTCTTCATTATCCAATGATAAGAATTCTTCCCAGAACGGATCATTAGGAACACCCGCCTTGCAAATGATCGGCTCCTTTTTTACAGGATGCTCGAAATAAAGCCGGCGCGCATGCAGATTAATGTTATTATCGCGATTTCCCACCGGGTAACCATATTTTACATCACCCCGGATCGGACAATTCATGGAAGCGAGCTGTACGCGGATCTGATGAGGCCGGCCTGTAACAGGCGTAACTTCCAGCAAATGAAATTTATTAACCTCCCCTAACCAACGATAAGAAAGCTCAGCGCGCTGCGTTCCAGGTTTTTCGTAGTCATATGCCGTTGTCACATTGCGGGACTCGTCTTTGGAAAGATAATGTATCAATTTACCTTTCTTTTCCGGCGGACGGTTCTTCACAACTGCCCAATAAGTCTTTTGCACATCACGCTTGCGAAAAATTTCATTCATCCGCTCCAATGCCTTCGACGTTTTGGCAAAAACTACCAGCCCGCTAACCGGCCTGTCTAACCTATGCACCGTGCCCAAAAACACCGCACCCGGCTTTTGATATTCTTCTTTAATGTACTCTTTTATCATATCGAGCAGACATTTATCCCTCGTCGCGTCTCCCTGCACAAGGATGCCAGGCTCTTTGTTGACAATGATAAGGTGATTGTCTTCGTATATGATTTGAAATGGTCGCTTTACCATATGATTTGTTCGTTACTTTTAAAAAGGTCAGTACGACTCCTGCTCATTCGGGAACGACTTGCCTTTAACATCTTGTATATAATTGGATATCGCATCTGTCATAACGCCGTTAAGGTCTGCATAGCGTCGTAAAAACCTGGGTTTAAATGCCTTATTTATACCCAAAAGGTCATGCAAAACCAAAATCTGGCCGTCTGCATGCGGTCCCGCTCCTATCCCGATCGTTGGGATCGTCACGGTTTCGGAAACTTGTTTGGTAAGTTTTGAAGGGATTTTTTCTAAAACCACTGAAAAACAGCCTACTTCTTCCAGCATCTGCGCATCTTCCAGTAATTTCTGCGCCTCCGCCTCCTGCTTGGCGCGAACGGTGTAAGTGCCAAATTTGTAAATGGATTGCGGTGTAAGCCCCAAATGCCCCATTACCGGCACTCCTGCACTCAGTATGCGCGTAATAGAATCCTT
Source organism: Dyadobacter fanqingshengii (assembly GCF_023822005.2). Taxonomy (GTDB): domain Bacteria; phylum Bacteroidota; class Bacteroidia; order Cytophagales; family Spirosomataceae; genus Dyadobacter; species Dyadobacter fanqingshengii. The sequence goes on along the minus strand of NZ_CP098806.1, from coordinate 4,749,416 downwards.
AATCTCTAATCCACCTTCCAGTTTCACAGCATGTGCGCCCGATTCTTTCATAATACGGATCGCAGAATTCAATGCTTCCCGCGAATTTCCCTGATAAGATCCGAAAGGTAAATCCACCACAACCAAAGCGCGTTTTACAGCCCTTACCACCGACGTGGCGTGGTAAATCATCTGGTCAATTGTAATCGGCAATGTCGTTTCGTGCCCAGCCATTACATTGGAAGCCGAATCCCCTACCAGGATCAGTTCAACACCGGCAGCGTCTACAATGCCTGCCATGGAGTAATCATAGGCCGTAAGGCAGGATATTTTCTCCCCACGGGTTTTCATTTCCTGAATGATGTGGGTGGTAACGCGCTTTATATCAGGAGTATGGATTGACATAATCTTGGATCAAATGAGTAAATAATAAATTCCCGGAAACCTTGGCTTACCTGTGCATCAGCCAGCTTTCGGGATTGAGTCGTGACGTATTTTTCCAGATCTGGAATTGCAGTTCGGACGTGCCATCGCTGTCAGTGGCTACTCTGCCGATATTTTCACGGGCTTTTACTTTTTGTCCGGCACGAACCGTAACGCCGTTCATTTTTGCGTAAATCGTCATGTAATTACCGTGTTGAATAGCGACTACATTGCCCATTCCAGGCATTTCCGTCACATCCAGCACCACACCATCATAAACCGAGCGAACCGGCTCCCCTGCTGTCGTTTGAATGTCAACACCCAGGTTGTCCACCATTACACCTTTCAAAACTGCATGCGGACGCTGACCAAAATGACCTGATACGAAGCCTTTTACCGGCCAGGGCAATCTGTTTTGCGATGCCGTAAAAGATGATGCAAGTGTTGTCTCCTCTTCGCTCATCCCGCCCGACGTTATCGGCGCCTCTTCCTCAGGTTTTGCCTCAACTGCTGCTTCGCCTTTTTTCTCTCTTTCTGCATTCTCCCTCGCAAGTCTTTCTCGTTCGGCTTTTCTTCTGGCTTCTCTTTCCTCACGTTCCCGACGCTCACGCTCAATACGTTCCCGGCGTTCCCGTTCTGCAATACGGCGGATATTGGCCTCCAGAAGATCCGTAGCACGCTTGTTCTCAGCAATTTGCTTCCGAAGCTCTACTTCCTTTTGAGAAAGCTCCTGGATCACTTCGTTTTGTTTCGTTTTTAAGCCTTCCAGCTTCGTATTTTCCGTCACCCGTGTATTCAAAACCGTTTTTTGCTGGTCTTGTTTTACAGTGATGCGCCTGCGTTCGGCCATCAGCCGGTCTTGCAGGATCTCCATTTCCTTGACCTGCCCCTGCCGTGCTTCGGTATACTGTTTCAAATACTTGTATCGCAGCACAAACTGGTTGAAAGTCCCGGAGGAAAATAGGAAAACCAATTGATTGAAGTAGACGTTCCTTTTCGAAGCCTCGTAAATCATATGACCATACTCGGTTTTCAATTTGGCCAAACTGCTGTCCAGCGTCTGCCTCTTATTCTCAAGAACCCTTAGTTCTTTATTTAACAGATCCAGATCGTCCGAAAGCAGGTCTATTTGTTTTTTGTAGGTATTAATTTGCTGGTTAAGCGCCTTCAATTGGCCAAGGTTGACATTCTTCTGAGAAGATGTCTGGCGCAGAATGCCTTGAATTTCCTTGATCTTGTTCTGGTTTTCGCTCTTTTCGCGTTCGAGTTGCTCACGCGTTTTCTGAGCGTGGGCACCCAGGGACGCACAAAAGATGAACGTTAGCAGTAATAGTAAGCGACGAAAATACGGTTTTTGAAAGGGCATACAGTTAATTCTTGCGGCCAAACTCCTGGAAAAGGCAGGCAAAGTTAAGCAGACTTAGGGTTTTTGACCCTATCATCTCCAAAGGACCCGCTGATTTTTACCTTTTTCGCTTATAGGAGGCCGGTACGCTGAACGGAAATCCAGGATTTTCACTAACCAAATCAACCCTACTGTGCTTAATGCGCATTGTAGTCTGATTTATTTGCTGATCCTTCTGTGACTTTACATTCAGGTCAATGTTGCTGGTGAAAGGGAAAAGAAAGCTCTTGACATCCTTAAAATCCGAATAATTCAGCGTAAAAGTGTTCTGGGTCGGCACTTCCGTCGCTTTTAACCGCGATAGTTTGAGGTTACTCTCGCCAATGTAATTATCTACTTCCAACCGCTCCACGATTTGTTTGAGTATAAAAAACTCATTTTCCTTCACAAAACGAGAATCCGGTTGCTGCGGAAAAGGCAGGTTACCTACAATTACAGACTGTAAAAGAGCGAAATTCAGGTCGAAATTATACTGTTTGCTAAGTTGCGCGTAACTAAACACGAAGTAATCTTTATGGATTTTGTCCATAAAAACGATGGAATCGCGGGTAATCAATCCTCTTGCAACCTCAAATCCAACACCCGTTACAGAAAGCCAGATAATGCTGTCTTTCTTCATCCGGATGTTTATGTTTGTGTTATCAAAATCCTGCGATTTGCTCTTGAAATCAACTTTTGACTTGGCCACCAAATAATCAAATGAAATGGAATTGACCTTAACGGATTCCGACTCGCTATCAGCCGAAGAATCTGCCGTTGTTGCAGACAAGGAATCCGTTGCTATCGCAGCTGCCAATGAATCTGCTAAATGCGGAGCCGCAATAACCAGAGAATCACTTGAAATGGATTTATTGCTTTTGGAGAGACGCTGTTTGTGGCAGCCCGATAAACAGATAAAACTGATTGCGACTACCCAAACTGTAATTTTATTGCTCATGTAATGCACCTGTTGCTATTTTTTTGTCAAGAAGTTCGGTTGTTTCTCCCATACTTTTGGCCTTTTTCCATTGCGCAACAGCATTGTCGCGCTCGCCAAGTTTGAAAAGAACATCACCATAATGCTCAACAATCGTGCCACTTACACTGCTGGTGTCTACCATAGCCCGCTCCAAAAACTCCTTTGCCTTTTTATAGTCTTTCCGCACATATAGCACCCAGGCGTGCGTATCGAGGTAAGTTGGGTTATCCTTATGTTCCTGAACGAGCTTTGCGGACATCTTTAAAGCCAGATCGAGCTTTTCTCCGCGCAGAGACAAGTAATAGCTGTAATTATTTAAAACGTAATCATTGTTCGGATTGTCTTTTAATGAGAGCTCATAAGCTGCATCCGATTTTTCGTGATCGCCTAAACCATTATAAGCGTCGCCCATCTGCGCATGGATAACGGGGATCATTTCAGGTTTATCACCAATCAGTTTCAGGCTTTCTTCAAAGGACGAGAGAGCCTCCTTGAAATTTTTCTTGGCCAGTTGCGCTGTGCCATTGGAATACCACAAAATACCCTGATTCGGAAAGATCTCTAATGCTTTCTCCGAATGAACAAGCATGCTATCCACTTGATTAAGAACGCCGTCCAGTTCTAAAATAGCTCCCCAAACTTGAAAAACCGAGCCATCTATCCTTGCTGCTTTTGCGTATAAATCGCGCGCCTCCGCTTTCTTGTTCTGGCGCATCAACAGGTCTGCATAAACTACATTCGTGCGCGCTTCATTGGGATGCGTTTCAACAAGCTGTTTGGCCAATGCTACTGCTTCGGTGATTTCAGCTTCTGTTTTGAGCATGGTCAGATAACCCGTCAAAACGCGGATTTTAGGATCTGAGTCAAGATTTGGATTGGCAAAAACAAGTTTAAGCTCCTGATTGCATTTCTCGACGTCGCCATTTCTACGGTAAATGTCGGCCAGCAAAACGTGGGCTTGTGCCTCGTCAGGATTCACCTTAAGTGCTTCTTCCAGCGGCGCCACTGCCTCCACAATTCGCTCATTTGCGATCAGCATTTCGGCCAGTTCAACGAGATAACTTACCTCGCCTGGTTCAGCAGCTATTAATTTCTTTGCTTCTGCCAGCGCTTTGTCTAGATTGTTTTGTCTTAAATAAAGCTGTTCTTTCTGGTGCGTGATCTCTTCCGTTACACCCAGGGATTTTTCCAGAACATTGTAGGTGTCAATGGCCTTATCAAACTGATCATTAAACACATAAACAGCAGCCAGCTCTACGCCATACTGAATGTTTCCGGGATTTTTTTGCAAAAGTTTCTCGTAAATTTCAGCTGCCTCCGGGTATTTCCGGCGCTTTGCATACAACTCTGCCAGCTGCTGGGAATAATAAATATTTTCCTTATCGAGGTCAAAAGCTTTCTTTGCCGAAACGATCGCATCATCATATTTTTCCAGCTTAATTAACGCCGTAGCAAGCAAATAATGGCTTGCAGGGTCATTGCCGCTGCTCTGTACGAGTTTCTGAAAGATGGGAAGTGCGCGATCGGGCTCATCTTTCATGATAAACTTCATCCCCTCTGCTGCAAGCGATTCCTCTTCCAGTCTGAGGCTTGTCGTTTCTGATTTTTCCGGTTCTTTTTCCCGTTCCTTATTACGCCGCTGTGCCTGTACATTTTGCGTAACAAACACACTCGTAATGAGGCAGATAAGCAGGGTCCATTTTATATATTCAGTCCTCATATTTCTATCTAAACAGGGTCAGATCCGAAGACGTGACAGGCCATTTTAACTTGAAACTCAAAGTTACCAATTTTTGTCTGTATGATTTGTCCGCTCCACAGGCCAAATAAGATTAGTAACGTTCAAACGAAGGTATTCTTGTCTGGAAATCAATAGACCCAGAAAGTTTCCTAAACCCGTTAAGTCTCCTTGAAGCCTCTATTACTCAATTGAATAAGCTGTTTTTCCAAATCCAGGTATGCCGGATGTACTCAGTGCCTCTGCACGGATATCTATATTTGTCACCGCATCTGTATTAAAATACGCAAATCTGGCCTTACCCTGCTTATTTGTCCGCAACATCGGTGCCCAAAATACCGTCGAACGATAGTCCGGATTTACATTCTGTGGCTTGCTGACCTCATATGCAGGAGCGTAAAATTCTTTTGGAACATTAAAACCAGCTATTTTGGAAACCAGCACACCCGGTACAACATCCTGCGAATAATCATAGTTTTCATTGCCGCGTTTTGTCAAAATCGAAATCACTCCATTGCCTCCGCGACTTCCAAAAATAGCCGCTGACGGACCTTTTAAAACATCGATAGACTCTACATCAAAAGTGTTCAGGTTTGAGATCATGTCCTTATCCACAGGCATTCCGTCTAGAACAAACAATGGCTCCCCGCGATTTCCACGGATGTATACCGATGCATTCATTCCGGAACCAACCACCTGAACACCAGCTACTCTGCCCGCAAGAATATCCAGAATACTTCGTCCGCCTGATGCCATTTGCGTCGTCACCTTGATCGAAGCGTCCGCAGAACCGTATAATTTTCTCGGATCGCGCTGCACTTCTTTCTTTCCTTTAATGGTCACTTCCTGCAATAACCGTTCCCGGCTTTCGCGGATTTTCCGGGCTATTTGCTGGTCTTGCTGAGCCCTTTTCAAGTATTCCAAAAGCTGCTTTGCATCCACCGTTATCGGATAAAAAGGTGCTTTAAGCAATGTCGCTCTCGGCGCTGCAAATGGGTCGAGCCGAAAGGAGAGATTTGCATTTCCCTTCTTGTTCATTCCTTGCAGCCGAATCTTCAAAGAGTCAGCGAAAACAAGGTTGTAGATCCCAAATCGGCCGTTTGCATCCGTTTCCGAGGTCATGAATGTGTTGAGGCTATCATTGCTCAAATACATAGATAACATTACTTTTTCGCTTAACTTTTTGTTGTTCCGCTTCACTTCACCTTCCAGCGTAATGCCTTGTTCCACATAACGTTGAGGCTGCAAAAGCGAATCGGCCAGCACATCTTCCCATTTGAAACGTGACCAACCTTGCGTCATCATCAGATAATCCATGTGAATTTTTCGCTCGGATTTTGCCGGATCGAAATAATAGGCGGGTTGTTCGATAAAACCTTTAAGATCAGAGGAAAGCAAGAGATAGGACATGATGTTTTCATCATTGGGTTGCTGCAATATCTGTCCCGCGTCTGTTACAGCGACAGAAACATTGGCTTCAACCGGATTTCCAGCCGAATCGGTAACTGCTATTTCTATCTCCGTTTTTTCGCGAGGCTTGTAAGCCATTTTTGTAGGGACAATTTTAACATTGAGGCTCCGGTTGTGATTAATAAAAACAAGCCTTTCACTCACCGGCTTGCTCTGTTCATCAAAAAGCGTCAAATGTGTGATCCCGTCGGGGAACTCTGTGGTTGGAAGGTTCAGCATCAGGCCCTTGGCGGTAACTTTTCCCTTTGCAACAAAAGCAACTATGCCTCTGGAATGTCCCACAATGTGTATGCCTGATTCCTGTTTCCCAGGCATTTTGAAGTAAATGATCAGGCGCATTTTCAACGGATTGGAAAGGTTGTCAACGATCATTGTATAGCCGCTTTCCATCACTTTTGGAAAATCAAAACGGGAAATTTTCCCGTCTTTTCCGTTTATAAATGCATCGTAAACTTCTCCCGGTTTTGGCTCGAACTGAAAACGCCCCATTCCGAGATGGTCGCTTTTGTAAAAGGCAACCGTATCCTTGTTTTGGTTGAGAATAAAGCCATTAACGTCTTGTCCGAGGCCGTTTCCGCCCACTGCTTTTAATGCAACCCGGGTATTAACGCCGGCAATCAGCTGGCCGCCTTCCGGGAAGAATTTTAAATCAACCGTCGTCGGAGCAGCCGGTTCAGCAATGTTTTCGGGATCAAACAGATAAATGTCTTTTTGGAAAAAATAATTCTCTGAAAAATTACGCATCCAATTGGTGTATGCCCGGATCGTATAAGCCCCTTTTGGGATAGAATCGGCAAGCACAATCTCGCCATGTCCGATGCCGCCAGACAGCTGTACGCGGCGTAAAGCCACATTTCTGCCCGTGCGCTGCTCGATCAGATCCACATAAAGTAAGTTACTGGCGCTGTCTGCGAGGTGGAGCGAACCTTCTACCAGGTAACTTTTAAACCAGAGCGTGTCGCCGGTTGTGTAATACGGCTTGTCCAGATGCAGATATGCTTTTCCTTGCGAAAAAACCCTCCGGTAATCCAGTAATTTGGCTGCAATGTGCTGGGTGAAATCATCATCAATCCACTGAAACCCGGTGAGTAACAACAGAAGTCCGGGAATAAGAAATTTTTTCAAAGCTTTGTTGATCCATGGCATATTTTCAATTTTGAGATGGCTAAATGTAACTAACGGTTAAGTCGGCTTACGAGCAAATATACCGGGTAGCTGATAACGAGAAAAAGCAATGCATACTGACTGCTTGCAATGTCCTGAATGACCGCACCGACAAGAAAGGCAATTGACAAAATCAGCATGATAATGGGCAAAATAGGGTAGGCGGGCACTTTCCAGGGACGTGGCAGGTCCGGTTCCTTCTTCCGCAATGCTAATAAGGACGCGAATCCCGAAGTATAACCTAACACAAAAAAGAATGTTGCAATGTCGGAAAGTTTTTCGGTGGCGTTTTTTCCGATCAGGATCAATGTAATGGCCACAGCAGAGGTGATCAGCATGGCAACCGCTGGCGTTCCACCTTTGTTAACCGTTGTTCCTCCCCGGAAAAACAGCCCGTCACGGCTCATGGAGTACAAAACGCGCGGATTAAACAGCAACTGCGCATTCACTATGCCTAGGATAGAAATCATCAGAAACAGCGTCACAATTTTCCCGGAACCTTCTCCGAAAATCAGCCTTATGGAATCCGCAGCAGCAAGTTTGGACTGCGATAATTCATTCATGGGCAACACATGCAAAATAGCCAGGTTACAGAGCAAGTAAATGATAATGATCAGCAAAACCCCGCCAATCATTGAACGCGGCAGGTTTTTGGTGGGATCACGGTCTTCTTCCGAAAAATATGCGGCGGTGTGCCAGCCATCATAAGTGTAAAAAATGGCTTGCAGAGAAAAGATTACCGGCGCAATCCAGCTTCCGGTTTCTACGATTTTGCTGGTTGTCAGCTGTGCTTGCTCGGCCGTTACTTCGTCTCCATAAATGAAGCAAACCGCCACGAAAATGAATAACCCCAGGCCTTTGAGCACACTCATTATATTTTGAAAACTGCTCGCAAGCGCCAGCCCGATCCAATGTATGCCGGTCAATATCAACAGCATGCCGGCCGCCACATAAGGTTCGTAACCAATGAACGCCGGAATGAGCAATGCGAGATATTCGCTCATGGTGTAAACGCCAAAGCCTAATGCGGAACAAGTTCCTAACCAGCTGTTTATCCCCACAACAAACCCTGCATAATTTCCAAAAGCACGTTGCGCATAAATGTACCATGCGCCTGCTTTCGGCATGGAAGTCCCCAGCTCGATCGTGCATAATGTTCCCAGAAAAGCGTACAAACTCACTGCTGCCCAAAGTCCCATAATGAGCCAGTAATCGCCTAGCTGGGCTGCAATAGGGCCTGGTTTCCTGAGTATGCCTGTCCCGATCGTGCCGCCGATCGTGACGGCGACGCCAAACCCGACACCGAGGATTTTGAAAAGTTCGTTTTTGGCTGCGGGTTGTTGCATAGGGGGAGTGAAATTGTGCTTTTCGAAAATAGGAAAACTTTTTCTTTTTGTAACTCGCTATTGTTAATGATTTACATCGCAACAACCGTTGACTTTATGGCGTAAAAAGCGCCTTGATTTCTTGTATACATAAAAAGTTTGCTCACGAAGGTTTTGAGCTTGAAGCATTGGATTATTTATTGATTCTGAACAAGAAAGTTATGCTTGTTTCTGAAAAAAAGCTGCCCATTAGCGACAGTTATCTGGACTTTATTTTGAGCTGGAAAAATCGTTAAAAAGTCCGCTCCATCTGGCGTTTACCGTCACATTCAGCCTATTCACCGATACATTAACCTGCCATTGCAACATTCACCCGGTTTCGAACGATAATGTATTTAGAATCATGAACTGTTGCAAAAAATATGGAACGTAAAGAATTTTTAAGAAGAGGGTTTTCTGCATTGGGTTTTGCTGCAATCGCTCCTTTGATCAGCTGCACAAGCGACACTGTCGATCCTGTTGAAGCCGGATCGGAAACAACGACGGGAACTACAACAGGCTCTTCCTCAGGAAGCTGCACATTAACTGCTTCCGAAACCGCCGGACCTTTTCCAACAAAAACACCCGGCAGCCTGGTAACAAACGACATTACGTCCGACCGGCAAGGGACGAAATTATCGGTCAAAATAACGATCCAAAATTTGAACAAAAGCTGTGAGGGGTTGTCCGATGCGCTGGTTGATATCTGGCATTGCGACGCCGGTGGAAGTTATTCTGAATATGGCGGGTCGGGAATGCAATCGACGAATTATACCAATGTGCATTTCCTGAGAGGCCGCCAGACAACCGATGCAAACGGATTGGTTACATTTACAAGCATTTACCCGGGCTGGTACTCGGGCCGTGCGCCGCACATTCACGTGCATGTGTATAATGCAAGCGGCAAATCATTGCTTGTAACGCAAATTGCATTTCCCGAAGCAATCAGCAGAGTGGTTTATGCGCAAGGCGTTTATGCAAGCCACGGACAAGCGGATACGACCAATGCGCGGGATAATGTGTTCAGCGACGGCACTTCTACGGAGATGTCGACCGTAACAGGCAGCACATCCGCAGGATACGAACTGACACACGCGATCGTTGTAAGCGCATAATGATCACTGCACAAATGGATATAGAAGCGCAGATTTTTCTTCAAAGTCAACGTGGACGATTCCAGTCGAACGGTTTTCGAGGGTTTTATACTTTCAACTTCGGGGATTACCAAGCTGAAAATAGGGAGCCGATAGGGAAATTGCTGGCTTTGAATGATGAAACGCTTCTGCCCCAATGTTCATGGGAAGTAACTGTCAATGAGCCAGTTCAGATTATTTTATTACCACTGGTGGGTGCTGTTGAAATAAACGAAGGAAAAGGAGACGTGCGATACGTTGATTCCGGTGAATGCCTGAGTCTCGTGGTAACGCCGAATGATGGTTTTTTAATTACAAACCCTTATCCGGATCAAGCCATTAATTACCTGCAAATCAGACTTTTGGACAAAGAAATTTCTTTGCAAAACAATGCTACAAACACTTTTGACCTAAACATTAAAAATACGCTTATTCCAATATTGGATGCCGATGCAGGTTATGGAATCTTGGTGATAGGAAAATATCAAGGACGCAAGGACGGCTTATATATTTCCAAAAATCCGGCAAATTGCATCTTCATTTTTATTATTGAAGGTGCATTTGAAGTCCAGAACAGGCTGCTCGAAAAGCGCGACGGGCTTTCATTGAAAAATGTGCCCGAGGTGGAATTTGAAGCTTTATCCAATGATGCCATTATTCTTATCCTGGAAACGGAGAATTGAGCGGTTTAAACACAAAAAAGCAGATGTCGCTAGCGCAACATCTGCTTTTTCATTTAATCTATATTCTTACAGAACCGCCTCAGCCAGAACAAGCACCTTGTTATTGAGCACTTCAACAACGCCGCCGTCGATCAGGTAAGTTTGCTTTGCAGCACCTGTATCCACAACTACATCACCTTTGCCCAGCGTGCTAACCAATGGTGCGTGACGGTTTAAAACCTGAAACTGTCCTTCTGTACCCGGTAATGTAACGGCATTTGCCTCTCCGGCAAATACTTTCTTATCTGGGGTGATGATCTCTAAATGCATGAATTCAAATGTTTATGAAGCATTACAACTTATCTTGTTGCTTCTGCAAGCATTTTTTCTCCTTTTGCCTGCGCATCTTCGATTGTTCCAACCAGGTTGAAAGCCATTTCAGGAAGGTGGTCATAACCGCCATCCATGATCAGGTTGAAACCTTTGATTGTATCATTAATGTCAACCAATGTCCCTTTCAAACCTGTGAATTGCTCTGCAACAAAGAACGGCTGAGACAAGAAACGTTCAACACGACGAGCGCGTGAAACGACAAGCTTATCTTCGTCAGAAAGTTCTTCCATACCAAGGATTGCGATAATATCCTGCAATTCTTTGTAACGCTGAAGAATGTTCTTAACACGCTGTGCGCAATCGTAATGTGCTGCACCCAGTGTTTCTGCATTCAAAATCCTTGATGCCGAATCGAGTGGATCCACCGCTGGATAAATTCCTTTTTCAGAAACTTTACGGCTTAATACCGTAGTTGCGTCCAAGTGGGCAAATGTTGTCGCAGGAGCAGGGTCAGTCAAGTCATCCGCAGGCACGTAAACGGCTTGTACAGAGGTGATTGAACCGCGTTTTGTAGATGTAATGCGTTCCTGCATCTGTCCCATTTCCGTTGCCAATGTTGGCTGGTAGCCCACCGCAGAAGGCATACGTCCCAAAAGGGCCGACACCTCAGAACCTGCTTGTGTAAAGCGGAAAATGTTGTCAATAAAGAAAAGAATATCGCGACCCTGACCTTCGCCATCTCCGTCACGGAAATACTCAGCCATTGTCAATCCTGAAAGTGCAACACGGGCACGTGCGCCAGGAGGTTCGTTCATTTGTCCGAAAACGAAAGTTGCTTGCGAGTCTTTCAACGTGTTATAATCCACTTTTGAAATATCCCAGCCGCCTTCTTCCATGCTGTGTTTGAATTCGTCGCCGTATTTAATGATACCAGCTTCGATCATTTCACGCATTAAGTCATTTCCTTCGCGGGTACGCTCTCCAACACCAGCAAATACAGAAAGACCTGCGTAAGCCTTTGCAATGTTGTTGATCAATTCCTGAATCAAAACGGTTTTACCAACACCGGCACCACCGAAAAGACCAATTTTACCTCCTTTTACATAAGGCGCAAGCAGGTCAATTACTTTAATCCCTGTAAAAAGGATTTCAGTGGACGTTGCAAGATCTTCAAACTTAGGAGCTGAACGGTGAATTGAAATACCATTTGTGTTGTCAAGCGGTGTAAGTCCGTCGATCGCTTCACCGATCACGTTGAACAAACGTCCTTTGATGCCTTCACCAACCGGCATTTTGATCGGTGATCCAAGGGGAGTAACCGCCATTCCGCGCTGCATCCCTTCGGTGCTATCCATTGCGATGGTGCGGATACGGTCTTCGCCTAAGTGTTGTTGACACTCAAGAACGACTCTCTGACCGTTTGATTTGATGACTTCTAACGCATCAAGGATCGACGGAATAAGTCCGCTGTCCTCAAATGATACGTCTACAACCGGACCAATTACCTGCGTAATTTTTCCTATGTTTGTCGCGTTTGCCATTATATAATTTTGATTATCTCCAATGAGGTTTTTTTCAGACCGCAAAAGTAGGAGATAATTTGGTCAGTACCAAGAGTACAATTATTGAATTATTGGATATTTTTTAGATAGCCGGTTTGTTTTAGGCAAAATTGTAAATAGAAATTCTGGGAAACCGGTTTAAATAAAATTTATGAAGGAGTTTTTTTTCTGGAAGGTTTGGTCGCCGTCGGAACGCAGGATGACGGTTGCTGCTTTCCTTGTTTTGCTTTTGGCGTTGGTTTTCTTCGCTGTAAAGAGCTTTGATCCGCTGGGAAACGTCATTCGCTGGAACGTGATCAGTGAGTTGTCGGAGACGACTGCCGTTGTGGACATCCTGCAACTCGGTGAATGGCAATATGGCATTTCAACACCTTCGCATTTGGTTACAGAAAGTTTCATGGCTTCTGTTATGGAGACTGATTTTCTTTCGGTTACACTGTTTTTGGTTTTCTCTCTAACGGGTTTGACGATTGTTCTAGCGGCATTGACAACCATGTCGAGGTTTTGGTATTTAGCCGGAACGATCATTTTTATCGTGTTCCTGGCTTTTTCCCGGCTTGAAATGGTGGGCGCATTTGGAGATGCCAATCGTGCGCTTTTCCTGCTGACTGTGATTCTTTATGGCAGCATAACTTATTATTTCCACGCATTTCGTCCCGACATTGGCATTGCAAGGCGCACTCTTGCCATTGGAGGTATTACAGCTTTCCTGGCCATTCTTATTGCTTTTGTTGCCGAAACCCCCTTTCCATCATTAACCGTAGCATCTTATTCGTTCCCCTTTTGGCTGCTTTTGACAATCTTGTTTTTGATTGTCATTTCAACCGAAATAATGGCTGCGCTGGTCTGGCTGAGCACCAGTGGCTCTGTTTCAAAAGGCAAATCGGGATTAATCAATTTCCTTGTAATCAGCATATTGTATCTGTTATTACTGCTTTTACTTTATTTAAGAAACACCAAGCAAATTGACTGGGACGTAACATTAATCAGTCCTGTCTTTCTCGCGCTGACTGCGGCAATCCTGGGTATTTGGGGTTTTAGACGACGCGCCGATTCTACAAACGGCATCATTCCGTTCCGAAGCGCCGGATTCTGGCTCTATATTGGATTATTTATCATTGCGGTTTCCTTTACAGCTTACATGTCCGCGACCGCTAATGATCCGGTTTTGGAGACATTGGAGGATGTCGTGGTGCAGGGTCAGCTCTCGATGAGTGTGCTGTTTTTGTTTTATGTGCTGGTAAATTTTTATCCGCTTTTCCAGCAAAAACTGGCTGTATACAAAGTGCTTTACAAGCCGCTCCGGTTTGGGTTGACCCAAACGCGTTTGTTTGGTTTTACAATCCTGATTGTTCTCTTTTCCATCCAAAGGCTGTTGCCAGTCAACCAGGCCATTGCGGGTTATTTCAATGGATTAGGCGATTTGCATGCGAATACGGAGGAATTTTCGCTATCGGAGCAATATTATAAGCTGGCTGTTCAGCAGGAGTTTCAAAATCATAAATCCAATTATGCGTTGGCTTCGCTCGCATTACGGCAAGGCGACAGGAATGCGGCGGCGTTTTATTTCCGACAATCTCTCCTTAAAAATCCGTCGCCACAAGCCTATTCCGGATTAAGCGGCATTTTGATTCAGGAAAATCTCTTTTTTGATGCCGTTTATAGTTTGCAGGAAGGGGTTAGGACATTTCCAAAAAGCGGCGAGCTGCTGAATAACCTCGGCATGTTATACTACAAAACAAATGTGGCGGATTCTGCTTACTATTATCTTGCAAAAGCCGAGGGAGCGACGAAGCGGGCCGAAATTCCGGCCACTAACCTGCTTGCTATCCTGGCAAAAAATACGGATTCGGGTCTATTGGACTCATTAGCTGCTGCCAGCGAAAAGCTAAATTATCTTTCCTGGCAGGCCAACTGGCTTGCCGTGCAGAATTTGAGACAAAAATTTCCGGAAGAAACATTTAATAGAAATGCTGTTCCCACAGATTCGCTGCTAAGTGCCTCCGCTTTTGCCTATTTACTTAATTATAGTGTCAATCAGGCCAAAACCGACAGCATACCGGCCAGGCTTCTGCCCGCGTTAGCAGCCAAAAACCCAGTCCTTTCACAAGATTTAAGCCTTGCCGCATTATATTCAGAGTTTTATAGCGGCAACAAGCTCAAAGCACTCGAAACGCTTTCCGGGTGGGCGGAAGAAGAAGGCGAAAAAAGTGATTTGTATCATAAAATATTGGGCCACTGGCTCTTACAACTCGGCCTTTACGATCAGGCGATTGAAGCGTTGTCTGTTGTCGAAGGCGTTGAAGGAACAATTGGAATGGCGGTGGCGAATGCCCTATCTGACAAAAAGGAGGTTGCTGTTGTCCTTTTGGACAAAATTAAGGAAAAAGAGCAAAATGCTGCCATTGAAAAATTAAAGGAAACATTGTTCTCCGGCGCAAAGCCAAAATCCCTTGCTGATTCGTTGCTGCAAATTGCTCGAAAATCTCCTTCTGACAAGAATTTTGATAATGCTGTGCGTATAAATCCATTTGATGAAAATGTCGTCTCAGCCGCCTCAGCGCATTTCAGACAGAAAAAATTGACTTTAAAGGCTTACAAACTGGTGCTGGATGCATTGCGTTATAATGAGTATGCGCCACAACTTTGGGAGCAATACGCGTATTTAAGCCTGGAACAAGGTTTGATCGGCCAGGGAAATGAGGGCGAGGAAAAGGTGAGACAATATGCATTGCCTGCCGATTATCAGCAATTTATGACGCGCTATCAGCCTATGCGGGCTCTTATCGAAAAACAAAGGGCAGGATTTCAGTGATTTAATATTTTAGGAAAATAATTACACTTCATCAACATGTCTTTATCCTGGAAGTCTAATATCAGCGGAACCGAATGCCGGATTTTTCGGGGCAAGTTGATTGTCGGGATATTGAAAACAAACTTTTGGAAAAGCAGCGGTTACGGAGAACTGAACGGCCATTTGCTCCGATTCAAAAACCAGGGTTTTTTGAACACGGTAACCAAAATCCTGGATATAGAGGGCGCGAAGGTGCTTGGCGAGATCAAATACAATGTCTGGAACGGCTCAGCCACCATTACCTACGAAGACGAGCTCTATGAATGGAAATTTGAGTCTTGGACCAGAAAAAAATGGTTTGTAAAAACTGCTGAAGAAGTTACGGAGTTCACATTAACCAGCTTTTGGAAAGACGAAGGCAATGTCGACAATGAGTTTGTTTCTCCTGCCGTAATTCTTGCCGCTTTGTATGTAGGCAGTCATCTCCGCACCGTTATGTCCGCCGCATAAGGTTGAATAATTTATCCCAATTCCGAAAAAACCATCACATGAGAATCATAGAGACTACTGAAATTTCGAAACGTTATGTGATGGGGAGCGAAATAATCCAGGCGTTAAAATCGGTTACAATTTCTGTCAATAAAGGCGAGTATGTAGCGTTCATGGGCCCTTCGGGTTCGGGAAAATCCACTTTGATGAACATTATCGGATGCCTGGATACGCCCACGACGGGCCGCTATATCCTGAATAATAAGGATGTGAGTGACATGACCGAGAGTGAATTGGCTGAGATCCGGAATAAAGAAATTGGCTTCGTGTTTCAGACTTTCAACCTTTTACCCAGAATGTCGTCGCTTGATAATGTTGCCTTACCGCTTATTTACGCAGGTTTAAGCAAATCTGATCGGACAGAAAAGGCAATGTTGTCGCTCAAAAACGTCGGGCTTGAAAACCGCGCCGGGCACAAGCCTAATGAGCTTTCCGGTGGACAGCGCCAGCGTGTAGCCATTGCTCGGGCGCTGGTAAACGACCCAAGTATCCTGCTAGCCGATGAGCCTACAGGAAACCTTGACTCCAAAACGTCCTATGAAATCATGGACCTATTTGACCAGTTATACAGCAAAGGCAACACAATCGTAATGGTTACCCACGAGGAAGACATCGCACATTACGCCCACAGAATCGTTCGCCTACGCGACGGCCTGGTCGAATCCGACACCATCAATCCAAACCCCACAAAGGTTAGCGCTTTGGTTTAGTTTTGTTAACTTTCGGAAAACAAGCATACGATTATGAAAGGGATTAGTTATTTAATTGATGACGTTGGGCAAAAAACCGCTGTGGTGATTGATTTTGATCTATTAAAGCAGCGCGACAGCCTTTTGGAAATCCTAGAAGATATTGAGGACGAGATCGCTATTGATTTGAGAAAAAATGAAGAATCTTCTGACTGGGATAGCGTAAGAGCTGCTTTGATTTCTAAGGATTAGGGCATGTATAAAGTCATTATCAAGAAATCTGCCATTCGGGAATTAGAAAATATCACAAAAGTTTTTCGTCTTAAAATTATTCAAAAAATTGATGATCTGGCTTCCGATCCTAGACCACAGGGGATTCGAAAACTAGAAAATTCCTTGAACAGTTACAGAATCCGGGTCGGCAGTTATCGTGTAATTTATACCATCGAGGATCAAAATCTTCTTGTCGAGGTGATTAAGGTCGCTGATCGAAAAGATGCATACAGAAGTAAATAACTATCTTTGTAGCATAATCCAATCCGGAAGAATTACCGTTCGTGGTCATTTTTCCGGATTATTTTTATTTGAATATTCATGAAGATCAATTTTAAGGACCTGATATTATTTGAAGACGAGGATTTTTTGCTCGTTAATAAGCCACCGCATTTGGCCACATTGGATGAGCGGACTGCAGACAGGGGAGGAAGTGTGCTAAGGTTGGCGAAAGAATACAATCCAGAGCTGCAAGCAGCACACAGGTTGGATAAGGAAACTTCCGGCGTTCTTGCCTTTGCAAAAAATCCGGCCGCTTACAGGCACTTGGCCATGCAATTTGAGCATCGCGAAGTAACAAAACGTTACCACGCCGTAGCAAACGGCATCCATAATTTGGACAGCATTTCTGTTTATTTGCCCATTTTGCCATTAAAAAACGGCACTGTGGTAAAGATTGACCGGGCAGAGGGCAAGACAGCGGAAACCATCTTCAACACGCTTAAAGTTTACCGCGGATACACATTGGTGGAATGTATTCCCATTACCGGGCGTATGCACCAGATCCGCATTCACCTTTCCTGCCTGAAAGCGCCCATCGTGTGCGATCCGCAATATGGTGGCGAGCCGATTTTTCTTTCCAGTTTAAAACGAAAATTCAATTTAAAGAAAGAAACTGAGGAACAGCCTCTTATTCAACGTGTTGCGCTTCATGCTTTTGCATTGTCATTCGCGCTGATGAACGGAGAGCCAATCCGGGTTGAAGCGCCGTATCCCAAAGACTTTGAGGTACTTGTAAAACAGCTTAATAAATTTGGTGTGTAGTTAGCATGGTTTTTTACAAGTTGTGTAGAAAGATTGTGTAGTTTACATTTTGTTTCAACCTAACTTCAAAAACATGCAATTACACACATTTATCAAGTCCGGACTGTTAGTCGCCATGGTCTTGGCTTTCGCCGTTTCAAATCAATCCTTGGCGCAGACCCCAGCCAAGAACGACGTGATCGTCAAACGCGACAGTTCCAGAATACAGGCGCTGATCACGCAAATGAGCTATGAAAAGATCAATTACCGCGATCTGGGCACGGCAGACAGTGCTAAAAGCTACATTTACCTGGACAATGTTGCACGCGTAATTCTTAAAACCGGTAAAATCATCAATGTCAGAGACTCTGTTCTTGTAGGCCATGTGCCGCCGGACAGCGTTGGACAATATGCTGATATGGCGAATTTGCCCAAGGATAAGTTCGAAAAAAGCGTCGTAATGGCGAACTCCGATCAGCTTAGAGATAAATACCGTTATCACCACGACAGGTCGCTGGACGGCAAAACGGGAGCGATTGTCTTCACTTCGTTTGCTGCCGCTACGCTGGTTTCAGGCATTATCATCGCCGGATCGGGGACTAGTCCTGATAACAAAACCATCGGGAATTCACTGGCTATTGCCGGTCCGGTTGTAGGTGTCGGGCTTGGACTTATTGGTTTCCGGAATTACAAATTCCACAGTAAAAAAGCCGAAAAAGTGAAGACAGAGCTTCTTCGCAGGAATCAGTCGCTGAGCACATTAACCATCAGCCCCAATCTGGACCCGTTTAATAAGTCAGGGCGACTAACATTGAGGATGTCGTTTTAATACCATTTATTTAGTAACATTATTGATACTAAATGTTTTATCATAACATCCTTCCTGAATGAAAATCACAATGTCCTGGAAGAAAACCCGCGCGGTTTTCTTCCTGTTACTGCTATTAGCCGCTCATTTCACTCAATCTCAAACGCCACGGAAACCCGATGTCATCACGCTCCGGGATGCAACAAAGCTCGAAGTGGTGATCCAGGAAGTAGATGATAATTTTGTTAAATACAAAAAACTGACCGACCCCGAAGGACCGCTTTTCTCAGTTAGAAAGACGGAAATTGTTTCCATCAAATACGGAAACGGGGATGTTGAAACATTTGAGGCAGTGCTGGAAGTGCCTGGATATTATGCTCCTAACACTCCGAAGGCGCCTATTGCTAAATCGCCGTCGACTGCTGTTACTCCTAAGGCCCGTTTTCAGGAAGAACTGCAAACTGCCACACCGGACAGGCTCCGCGCTGTTTACAAATATTACAAAGGAAAGTCGAAAGGCGGCATGGTATGGGCATTGCAGGGACATCTGCGGGCATTCTCATGGCTGCAATCGGAACTGGAATCGTTGTAAGCGCAACAGATGCCAATGGCAATTTCAAGAGTTATCAGGATGAAAAAAGGGCGATCAGAGGCGCCTGGATGATGATCGGTGGGTTTGCCGGTGCTGTAACCTTTGGGACAGTTGGCTTTGTAAAAGCGGGTAAGAATGGCTCCAAGGCTACCAGGGTGAGACGAGAGTTGATCAGAAGGAATGAGCCGATTACGTTCCGGATCAGCCCTGCATATAATCCTGTTAACAGATATGCCCGCCTAGCATTGAGCGTGCAGTTTTAGTGATTATCTAATGAACAAAAAAAGGGCTTTGGAATAATCCAAAGCCCTTTTTTATGATATTTTGTTCCAATCAGAATTTGAAAGTAATCCCTGCTTTCAATGGAGATGCATTGTAACCAACTTCTGCAAAAACACCCATTGTTGGTTTGAAATAGTAACGTGCTCCTGCAAATGCTCCGAAGAAAACACCGCTTCCGTAGCCATCATTATAAACACCACCATAACCATCAGGTGTGCTGTAAGATGAGATACGATATCCCAATGCAGGCCCAGCATACAAATCAAGGTTATCCATTGTTAAAAAGTGCTTTCCGAAGTGGTAAGAACCTCTCGCCGCCACTGTGAAGAAATTATATCTCCACTTGTATCCGAAAGTACCATAATTCCACGTAATGAAGTCAGCCTGAGCACCAACGCTGATGAAGTCGTGAACACCACTTTCGAAAGAAGCTCCGAGGCCAACTCCGCCGCCGCCATATGTTCCGCCAAGGTTAATCCCAGCATTTAATAACTTATCGCCTTTTTCAAATTGGGCGAAAGCCTTCTCTGATGTAACGCCTAAAATAGCGGCAACGAAAAACGAAAATAGAATCTTTTTCATCGTAATAGATTAGTTTTTTGTGTAAAAATTATGGCACAAATTAAAGCCTTTATTTTAATGCTTCAAAACTTGTGCCATTGTAGTTATTATTCGGGTGGTGCCCGTAAACAAAAGGTGTAGAGGTTAGGATTAACCTCCTCTTATCAGATATTTTTTCTCAATTTTTCTTTAAAAACCTTCTTGAACTTGTCAAGTTTCGGCGCAATGACGAATGCACAGTAACCTTGATCCGGGTTGTTGGCAAAGTAATTTTGGTGGTAATCCTCAGCCACATAGAATTTCGGCGCCTTGGTAATTTCGGTTACGATCGGCTTCGCATAGGCGCCCGATTTGTCCAGTTCAGCCTTCGCCTGTTCAGCCAGTTTATGCTGCTCTTCATTATGATAAAAAATCACCGAGCGATACTGCGTGCCAACGTCATTTCCTTGTTTATTAAGCGATGTAGGGTCATGGCTGCGGAAAAATGCCTCCAAAAGCGCTGCATAGGAAATCACTTTGGGATCGTAAACAACCTCTACACATTCCGCATGGCCTGTATTTCCTGTGCAAACCTCCTTATAACTTGGGTTAGCCACACTACCGCCGGCATAACCTGAAACGACCTTTTTAACGCCGTCCAGAGACTCCAAAACGGCTTCGGTACACCAAAAACATCCGGTCCCAAATGTGGCGATTTCTGTATTCGCCATATCAACATTATTTTCGTCCAATGTTGCCGAAGACGTTTCATTACTCATTTGCTTTTTTTGTTTTTTGTCCGATTGCGCGCATGATATCACAACCATGCAACACAGGAATAGGAACGTGAAAATAGGGATGGTGGTTTTCATCTTTATTGAATCGTGTTATTGCTACTTGGTTAACGAATCGCATTCCAAGAAAGTTTATCCGGCGGATTCGCACATTATTTACGAAATTTGAAATGAAAAAGATCGCATTCGTTTGAACCCTGATATCCCGTGACTACAACGCAATCATGACCTATCTTCATTTCAAGGCACTGCATATCATCTTTGTGGTCAGCTGGTTTGCCGGGCTATTTTACATGCCGAGGCTGTTTGTATATCATACGGAGGCTCGGGACAAAACCGAAGCTGAGCGACAGATCCTTTTTGCACAGTTTACAAAAATGGAAAAACTGCTCTGGAATGCTATTATGACACCGGCTTGCTGGCTTACCATCATTTTTGGGTCTATTATGCTATATATCACACCCGCCTGGCTCGATCAGGATTGGATGCGTTTGAAGCTGCTTTTTGTAGTCGGGCTTTTGGCTTACCATTCTTTTACGCGTAAAATTCTTCTGGAACTGCGTCGCGGAATATTCCGGTTTTCGTCTTTTCAATTGCGGCTATTTAACGAAATAGCAACGATCTTTCTTTTCTCCATCGTTTTTCTGGTTGTTTTAAAAAACACCGTAGATTGGCTCTGGGGTGTATTGGGACTCGTTATTTTCGCTGTGCTGATGATGACGGCGGTCAGGATTGTGAAGCGGATCAGGGAGAAGTAACTTGCTGGCACATTGCAATAATTTTTTTCAAATAAATTAAATCATATTTATTTTATTCTATATTTGTCACCGACAATGTCGCAAGACATTTATTAAATCGAGATATGAAAACTTTGAATACTATTTGGTGGTGGCGTGCACGTCTTAACAAGATGGACGAGTAGTCATTGCTTTGGTATAATCAAAATATACTTTACATACGGCTCGCTGTTCATCTGACAGCGAGCCGTTTTTTTGTGCCATAATTATAAAATTTTAAGATTATAAAAATGTCAAATCCTACCTTTCAGATATCAACCCGCCACAAGAAACTATTGGCAGACACATTGACGCCGGTTTCTATTTATTTAAAATTAAGAGACCGTTTCGTCAACACTATCCTGCTGGAAAGCTCTGATTATCACGGCAATGAAAACTCATTCACCTACATCTGCTGCGATCCCGTTGCTTTTTTTAAACTGAACCAGAATGTGGTTACGCAGCAATTTCCGGATGGACAGCAGGTTAATTTGACCCTGGAAAAGCCGAAAGACGCGGTGCAGACATTGTATGCTTTTGCACAAAGTTTCAAATCGGAAAAGAGCAGTTTTCCTTTCATTTCCAATGGACTTTTTGGTCACATGACTTATGATGCGGTCAGTTATTTTGAAGACATTACCATTCAGCCTGCAAGCCCGGAAACGGATATTGACCAGATTTTCTATCAGGTTTACCGCTATGTGATCGCTATTAATCACTTCAAAAATGAACTCTATATTTTTGAGCATCAATATGGAGATTCAGAGCAGGAGAGTGGCATTGAGCAGATTGAAATTTTGATCAAAAACCGCAATTTTCCAAAATATGATTTCCAAATCGCTTCTGATGAAACGTCCAATGTGACGGATGATGAAATGCGGGCGGTGATTCAGAAAGGCATTGACCATTGCCTCCGCGGTGATGTGTTTCAGATCGTTCCTTCACGCCGGTTTAGCCGCAATTTCCAGGGTGATGAATTCAATGTTTATCGCGCTTTGCGCTCCATTAATCCTTCGCCGTATTTATTCTATTTTGATTACGGCAGTTATAAGATCTTTGGGTCTTCGCCTGAGAAACAAATCTTTATCAAAAACGGACAAGCTGAAATTCACCCCATAGCAGGCACATTTCGCAGAACGGGCGACGATCAGGCGGATGCAGAGGCGGCGCAGGCATTGTTAAATGATCCAAAGGAAACTGCGGAACACGTAATGCTTGTTGATTTGGCAAGAAACGATTTGAGCAGAAGTTGTGACGCAGTGAAAGTGACGAATTATAAGGAAGTCCAATATTATTCGCACGTAATCCACTTGGTTTCCAAAGTCGTTGGGAAAATGAACGAAGGCGTGAATCCATTGCAATTGGTAGCGGACACATTCCCGGCGGGAACGCTGTCAGGCGCGCCCAAACACAATGCGATGAAGCTCATTGACCAGATGGAAACGAGCAACCGCAGCATTTATGGCGGCGCGATTGGTTTCATGGATTTCAATGGTGATTTCAACCACGCGATTGCCATCAGAACATTCCTGAGCAAGAATAACACTTTGTTTTTCAGGGCCGGAATGGGCGTTGTGGCCAAGTCCAATGTGGAAAGTGAATTGCAGGAAATTAACAGCAAGCTGGCCGCTTTACGAAAGGCGATCGACTTTGCAGAAGAAATTTAACATTAGGACAATCCTCAAAAACTGGAAATAATGAAAATCTTAGTGCTCGATAATTACGATTCTTTCACTTATAACCTCGTCTACATTCTCCGCGAGCTGAATGATCAGGTGGACATTGTCCGCAATGATAAAATTGCGCTGGAAGAGGTGGGCAAATATGATAAAATCCTCCTTTCTCCTGGCCCCGGCATTCCGTCGGAAGCAGGCATTATGCACGAACTGATCCGCGAATATGGCCCTAGCAAGAGCATTTTAGGCATTTGTCTGGGACATCAGGGCATCGGTGAGGTTTATGGCGCAACGCTCGAAAACATGACGGATGTGTTGCATGGCATCAGCGATACAGCGATTGTTACAGATCAGTCGGAGCGCATTTTCAAAGGGTTACCGACTGAAATTAAAGTTGGACGCTATCATTCCTGGACTGTTATCCCTGAAACATTTACAGAAGATCTGACTATTACAGCATTGGACGAAAAAGGCCGGGTTATGGGGCTTTCTCACAAAAAATATGATGTAAAAGGCCTTCAATTTCACCCGGAATCTGTGCTAACCGAGCATGGGAAAGAAATGTTGGAAAACTGGTTGGCAATTTAAGATTACTTCCTCCTCAATAGTAAAAACTTTTCGGTACGCTTAGCATGAACATGAAACAGATTCTTAGCCATCTTTTTGAATATAAAGTTTTAAGTAAAGAATTAGCCAAAGACGTCCTGATCGGCATTAGCACGGGCAAATATTCCAATTCAGAAATCGCCTCTTTCTTAACCATTTATGCCATGCGCAGCATAACGGTTGAAGAATTGGAAGGCTTTCGGGATGCAATGTTAGAGCTGTGTTTAGCCGTCGATTTGTCAGCTTATGATCCCATTGATGTTTGCGGAACGGGCGGCGACGGAAAGGACACATTTAATATTTCAACATTGTCGTGTTTTGTGGTTGCAGGCGCGGGGCAGCATGTGGCCAAGCACGGGAATCATGGCGTTTCGTCTATGTGCGGCTCGTCGACAGTTCTTGAATTTCTCGGCGCGAAATTTACCAATGAGAAGGATTATCTCGAACGCAAAATCAATGAAGCGAATGTGTGTTTCCTGCATGCGCCGCTTTTCCATCCTTCGATGAAGAATGTGGCGCCGATCCGCCGGGAACTGGGTGTGAAAACTTTTTTCAATATGCTGGGTCCGATAGTGAATCCGGTGTCGCCCAAAAAACAGCTTGTAGGCGTTTTCAGTCTTGAATTGGCACGGCTTTTTGCTTATCTTTACCAACAGACTGACAAGCAATTTCTGGTTCTTCACGCATTAGACGGCTACGACGAAGTGTCATTAACAGGTGCTTTTAAAATCATCACCGCTCAAACGGAGCAAGTTCTGACTCCCTCGCATTTAGGGTTACAAACTTTGCGCGCGCAAGACCTGTCGGGAGGCGAAACGGTCGAAGAATCTGCCAAAATTTTCATGAATGTATTGAACGATACAGCCACATTCTCACAAAAAGAGGCTGTGCTGGCGAATGCTGCATTGGCATTGCATTGTGCGAATCCGGCGTTATCACTTTTGGACGCAGTGGAAACGGCACGGGAATCGTTGGAAAGTAAAAAGGCTTTGCGCAGCTTTAAAAAATTGATAGAAGACTGATCACAGATGAACATACTAGATAAAATTGTCGCAAGAAAGCGGGAGGAAGTCATTGAAGCCAAGCAAAACAAGTCGGTTTCCGAGCTGGAAAAAGAAGATTTGTTTGCGCGTAAAACGGTTTCCTTGGCGGCGGCTTTGAGAAATGCTTCATCTCCAAAAATCATTTCCGAATTCAAGCGTAAGTCGCCTTCAAAAGGCATCATTAATGATCAGGTTTCGCCGGAGGTTGTGACTTTTGATTATGCCAATGCTGGCGCGGTCGCCTTGTCGGTTTTAACTGACATTGATTTCTTTGGCGGCTCATTTTCGGATTTTTTGAAAGCGCGTCATGCCAATCCAGTGATCCCGATGCTGCGCAAGGATTTTATCATTGACGAGTATCAGCTTTACGAAGCAAAAGCGATAGGGGCGGACGTGATTTTGCTCATTGCTGCTTGTCTAACTCCGGCCGAAGTGGTTTCATTAAGTCAAAAAGCGCACGAACTAGGATTGGAAGTTTTGTTGGAAGTTCATAATGCCGAAGAGCTTGCCGCAACCATTGGTGAAAACATTGATATAGTGGGGGTTAACAATCGAAATCTTAAAACCTTTGAAACGTCTATTGAAACTTCAATTGCGCTGAGTGAACAGATTCCCGATTCTTTTGTTAAAATATCAGAAAGCGGCCTGAAAAATGCCGAGACCATTCACCGATTGCATGGTTACGGTTATAAAGGGTTTTTAATAGGTGAAACATTTATGAAGACTGTAAATCCCGGAACCGCACTGGCGGATTTACAAATTGACTTAACTCAACAAAGCAATTTAAATCCTTTGGTTCTATGAAAATAAAAGTTTGCGGACTGCGCCAGCAAGACAACATTGAAAAAGTGGTGGCGTTACAGCCTAACTTCATCGGGTTTATTTTCTACGAAAAATCACCCCGTTATGTTGGCGAAGATTTGGATGAAGAATTTGTAAAAAGTATCCCTAAAAACATTAAAAAAGTCGGCGTATTTGTGAATGCAAGCCCTAGCCATATTCTTGCCACAGTCAAAAAATTCGACTTGCAATATGCGCAGCTTCACGGCAACGAAATGCCGGACACTTGCCGCAGCATTCGCCAGAAAGGGGTTAATGTGATCAAAGCATTCAGCATCGACGCATCATTCAATTTTGCGATGCTGAACAATTATAAGTCGTTTTGCGATTTGTTTTTGTTTGATACAAAAGGCGATGCCCCAGGCGGAAACGGCGTGCCCTTTGACTGGAACCTTTTGAAAAAATACGATAATGAAAAGCCATTTCTGCTCAGCGGAGGCATTAGCGTCGACAATGTGGACGACATTATTGCATTGTCAAAAACGCTTCCTATCTATGGAATTGACGTTAATAGTCAGTTTGAAACGGAGCCGGGTGTGAAAGACATTGCCAAGCTTGAAGAATTATTCAATTTAGTTCGTGTAAAAGAGAAAGAAGAGGCGGAAGCGCAGTGAAATATGGAAACATTAGAAAAGAAGTCATATCAGGTTGACAGCCGCGGTTATTACGGCAATTTTGGAGGCGCATTCATTCCCGAAATGCTGTATCCGAATGTGGAAGAACTGCGCGAAAATTATCTCAGCATCATTGCGGAGCCTTCTTTTCAAAAAGAATATAATGATCTCTTGCGGAATTATGTAGGACGTCCCACGCCGCTTTACCGGGCCAACAGGCTTTCAGAAAAATACAAAACCAACATCTTCCTCAAACGCGAAGATCTTTGCCACACGGGCGCGCACAAGGTGAATAACACCATTGGGCAAATCCTGATGGCTAAAAGACTTGGTAAGCAGCGGGTGGTGGCCGAAACCGGTGCAGGACAACACGGCGTGGCAACCGCAACTGTTTGCGCGCTCATGAACATTGAATGCATTGTTTACATGGGCGAGCTGGACATTGAACGCCAGGCTCCTAATGTGGCGCGTATGAAAATGCTGGGCGCGGAAGTGAGGCCAGCAACCTGCGGATCTCGCACATTGAAAGACGCTACGAATGAAGCGATGCGCCATTGGATCAATAACCCGGTGGATACGCATTATATCATTGGTTCTGTGGTGGGTCCGCATCCATATCCGGATATGGTTGCTCGTTTTCAGTCTATTATTTCGGAGGAAATGAGATGGCAGCTGAAAGAGCAAACCGGCAAGGAAACACCTGATTATGTGGTCGCTTGTGTAGGCGGAGGAAGCAATGCAGCGGGTGCATTCTATCATTTTCTGGATGATGAAGATGTGAAGCTCGTGGCTGTGGAAGCTGCCGGAAAAGGCATTAATTCGGGACATTCTGCTGCGACAACAGCATTGGGAAAACCAGGTGTTTTGCATGGAAGTCGCACAATTTTAATGCAAACGGAAGACGGCCAGGTTGTGGAGCCGTTCTCCATTTCTGCTGGTCTGGATTATCCGGGAATTGGTCCTCAGCATGCTTATTTGTACGACAGCGGAAGAGGAATTTTTATGTCGGCAACGGATGAAGAATCTGTACAGGCAGCATTTGAACTCACTCGTTATGAGGGCATTATACCGGCATTGGAATCAGCGCATGCATTGGCTATTTTGAGTCAATTGGGCGCGACGGAAAACGAGAATGTGATCGTCAACCTCTCTGGTCGTGGCGATAAAGACATGGCTACTTACATGAAATACATCGTTTAATTTACTCATAAACACATTACAATGGCAACACTGACCTTACCTGAGGTTTTTGACGTAAGGCTCAAAATACAGGAGCTGGAAGGAAAAGTAAACTCGGGCGAGCTTTCGCTTTTTGAAAGATGCGACCTGGAAGACGAAATCCTCGAACTCAAAGAAAAGCTGGGCGAATTTGACCGCCTGAAATTCAGCGATGAAGGCGAGTGCCTCAACTGTTCCGCATAGTAACCATTATTCAACCTTATCTTTTGTCCAATTATGAATTTCAAATTACTATTAATGGCCGGAATGCTCCTTTTTGGAGCTGTGGCATCTGCTTCACCTAAAAACCCTACCACTAAGAAAATGCTGCGTCACGTCGTTTTATTCAAATTCAAAGACTCAGCAACGCCGGCACAGATTAAGGAAGTGGAAGAGGCTTTTAAAGCATTGCCGTCCAAAATTAAGGAGATTAAGGGCCTTGAATGGGGAACAAACAACAGCCCCGAGGGACTTTCACAAGGTTTTACGCACGCATTCTTTGTAACATTCGATGATGAAGCGGGTCGTGAAGTTTATCTTCCGCATCCTGACCACAAAGCGTTCGGAAAAGTGTTAGGACCGCATTTGGACAAAGTTTTGGTTATTGATTACTGGACACAAGAATGAACCGCATTACAAACCTTTTTAGCGGCGTAAATGATCATCACGAAGCTGGATTCCTGAATGTATATTTCACAGCAGGCTTTCCGGAATTGAGTGACACTATGCGCGTTTTACAGGCTTTGCAGGACGGCGGCGCTGATCTGGTTGAGATTGGTATGCCTTATTCGGACCCTGTTGCTGACGGCGAAACCATTCAGAAAAGCAATGACCGCGCGCTTGAAAACGGCATGTCTGTAAAGATCCTTTTCGAGCAACTGGCAGATATGCGTGACACAATTTCTGTTCCTGTGCTGCTGATGGGTTATGTCAATCCGGTTTTGCAATTCGGCATCGAAGCATTTTGTAAAAAATGCGCTGAGGTTGGCGTTGACGGGCTGATCCTGCCAGATATGCCTATGGACGTGTATTTAAATGAATACAAAGCCATTTTCGACGCTTACGGCATTCTGAATATCTTCTTGGTAACACCGCAAACATCCGAAAAGCGCATTCGCCAGATCGACGAAATAAGTGAAGGTTTTATTTACACCGTTTCCTCTGCAAGTGTAACGGGTTCTAATACAGGCGTTAGCGATGATATGGAAGTATATTTCGACAGATTGAATGCCATGCAACTCCGTAATCCGCGACTGATTGGTTTTGGGATAAAAGATCATGCAACATTTAAAAAAGCTTCTGACTATGCAGCAGGGGCTATTATCGGCAGCGCATTTATTCGCGTTTTGCAGGAAAGCAATGATCTTGAACAGGACATTAAGTCTTTTGTAAGAAATGTAAAAAATTATCCTGAAACGATCGAAGCATAACAAGTTAATTCCATAAGATATATTGACACTTCAGGCATCACTTTTGTACAAACAACTCATCATCGGGTTGTTTGTTTTTTAGATAGGTGCGGATATGGGATCTCGAAAAATTTTTTTCATCATTTTAATGCTTTGTTCATCACCGCTTTACGCGCAGTTCCGGCTCGATCTGGAAAGCGGGGCGGTGTTTGGGACAAATTATAATAAGGTCCGCATTCCAAATGTGGGCGGCACGCAAGTGAATCTGGCGAACGATCTGAGCATTGATCCAA
The DNA here is from genome assembly GCF_023822005.2 of Dyadobacter fanqingshengii. Lineage (GTDB taxonomy): Bacteria > Bacteroidota > Bacteroidia > Cytophagales > Spirosomataceae > Dyadobacter > Dyadobacter fanqingshengii. The sequence continues at coordinate 4,720,406 of NZ_CP098806.1, read as the reverse complement.
AGATTTTTTATAGAATCAGAGGCACTTACACCATTGCTAAACGGCATAATATCAGTGCATTATATGCCCCACTTTCTGTAAAATATCACGGAACATTCGATAAAAACGTCAATTTCAATGGCATTAATTATCCTGCCGGACAGCCATCGGAAGTTTTTTATAAATTCAATTCCTACCGACTGACTTATCGCTACGATTTTGTGGCAAAAACGCGCTGGCGTGTTGGTTTAGGTCTTACTGCCAAGATCCGGGATGCGGATGTGCGCTTCAAAAACGAATCCTACGACACGCATTTTGATAATGTCGGCTTCGTGCCGCTAGTCAACTTTTATGCTTCTTACAAGCCATCTTATCGCTGGTCGGTGATTTTGGAAGGCGATGCATTGGCTGCCAAACAAGGGCGTGCGGAGGATATTTTTGTGGGAGCGGCTTATCAGGTCAATCCGAAGTTTGGCATTAAGGCTGGTTACCGCGTTGTGGAAGGCGGTGCGGATAGTGACGAGGTCTATAATTTCAACTGGATCAATTACGCTTCCGTAGGTGTTTTGCTTACGCTTTAAGTTCTTCACAAAATAAACTTTTGGGCGCCGGAAAAATCCATTTTTAACGATGGAATTCCATATAAATCGCTATCTTAGTTTGTTTTATGCGTGGCCAGGCGGATCGTAATTTTTGCCAGCCGGATACGTTATAAAAATCCATCAGAGATTTAACGACATTCATATATGGCTGCTTTTACGCCGGCAATGGAAGGCCTGTTGCTCCGCATTCAGGAATACCGTCAAAAATACTATCAAAATCAGTTGCTAAAAGGCATTATTTTCTCTGCCGGATTGCTTCTGAGTGTCTTTCTTTTTTTCAATACAATCGAATATTTCGGGCGGTTTAGCTCGGGTGTCCGGGGAACACTGTTCTTCGGATTTCTGGCTGTGCTCGTTTTTTCATTTTTCCAGTGGGTTGTCCAGCCGTTAATCCATCTTTCCGGCCTTAGAAAACCTATTTCGGATGAGCAGGCGGCATTGCAGATCGGGGAATATTTTCCGGAAATAGGGGATAAGCTTGTAAATACATTGCAATTAAGGGGATTGACCGGCACACAATCCGACTTGATTGAAGCCAGCATTCGCCAGAAATCGGGCCAGTTGCTGATTGTTAAATTCTCAGATGCCATCCGTTTTAATGAGAATAAAAAGCGCATCAAATATGCCATTTATCCGCTTGCGGCCATTGCGGCGATCTTGCTTTTCAATCCGTCGTTTTTCACTTCCAGTTCTGACAGGATTATTCATTTCCAGAAGAATTACACTTACGCGCCATTTTCATTTGTTCTTGAAAACAAATCATTAAAAGCATTTAGAAATGAGGACTTTACATTAAAATTAAAACTGCGGGGCGAAGCATTGCCCACCGCGGCTTACCTGGTGCAAAATGGCTCCCGTTTTAAACTTACCAATGACGGCAATCAGAACTATTCGTACACATTCAAAAACCTGCAAAGGGATGTGGCTTTTTCTTTTGATGCGGCTGGATTTGCATCTGAGGAATACCGGATTAATGTTGCGGAAAGGCCCTCACTGCTTTCATTTGATGTTAATCTGCATTATCCGGCATATCTTAATAAACCGGCAGAAGGACTGACAAATGTGGGCAATTTGTCCATTCCGGAAGGAACGACCATTGAGTGGGATTTTAACACATCAGCAACAAAATCGCTCGCGATTAAATTTGACGATGACTCTGCATTGTATCGGGCCAAAGGTGACAATGGCGATCATTATGCGGTCCGGAAAACGGTCAAACGCTCGTCGCAATATCAGGTGACTTTGAAAAATGAAGAAACAACCAATGCGGATAAAATTGGCTATTTCATCAACGTCGTTCCTGATAAATTCCCCGTGATGAACCTCGAAAACTTCCAGGATACGACGCTTTACAATTATCTGGTGCTAGGCGGCTCAATCAGTGATGATTATGGCTTCTCACAGCTTAAAATGTTTTATTCCGTAAAGCGGGCCGACCAGAAAAATGCTGCGCCGGCCAAAGGAATTCCTGTTCCTTTTAACAAAACGGTTAACACCCAGAGCTTTTATTTCCAATGGTATGTAGATAGCCTTAAACTGGGGCCCGGCGACAAGATCGAGTATTATGCCCAGGTTTGGGATAATGACGGCGTGAATGGGCCAAAAAGTGCCAAATCCAGGTCAATCCAGTTCACTGTTCCTTCCAAAGATCAGTTGGAGGCTGAGATCAAGAAGTCGGAGAAGGAAACGGAAGACCAAATGCAGTCGGCCATGAAAAAGGCACAGAGCTTGCAAAAGGATCTGACGAATCTGGATAATAAACTCAAAAGCAACAAAGAACTTGATTTCAAAGAGCAAAAGCAGATTGAAGAAGTGCTCAAAAAGCGTGAGGAACTAATGAAGGAATTGCAGGCTTTGCAGGAGAAAAATCAGAATGCGAACGAGAAATCCAAACAGTTCAATCAGCAAAGCCCGGAGTTACAAACCAAGCTGGAACAGCTTCAAAAGCTGATGAACGAGCTGATGGACAAGGACACTGAGAAGCTTTATCAGGAATTGAAAAAATTGCTGGAACAAAAACAAAGCGACCGAATGTCGAGCATGATGGAAAAGCTTAAAAACAAAGAGAATAACCTGGAAAAAGAGCTAGAACGGACCATGAAGCTTTTCAAGCAAATGCAGCTTGAACAAAAAATGGAAAATCTGACCGAAAAACTGGATGAGTTAGCAGATAAGGAAGATCAGCTTGCGGATAAAAGTCAGGAAAATGACAAGAATAAAAATTCTGATGACAAAAAAGGCAAGAACGAGGATTTGAAAAAAGAGCAGGAAAAAATTCAGGAAGAGTTCGAAAAAGCCAAGGAGGATTCCAAGGAGGTTGAAAAAATGAGCGAGGAGCTTGAACAGCCTTTGGATACACAAAAAGAAGAGCAGAAAAACGCCTCTGAGCAGATGGAAGAAAGTAAGGAGCAACTTGATAAGCAAGAGAATCAAAAAGCTTCCAAATCGCAGAAAAAGGCGGCGGAATCTATGAAGAAAATGTCGCAGTCGATGCAGGAAGCAATGGAGGCTGCGGAGATGGAGCAAATGCAGGAAAATCTGGATGCCCTACGCGATATCTTAGAGAATTTGATCACACTGTCTTTTGATCAGGAGACATTAATGAAAGATTTTCGCGGTGTAAGCTTGCAGGATCCAAGATTTATCAAACTCGGACAGCAGCAGTTGAAGTTGAAAGACGATGCGAAAATTGTTGAGGACAGCCTTTACGCGCTTGCAAACCGCGTGATACAGATCCAGTCGTTTATTACCCGTGAGCTCAATGATATGAAGTCTTACATGGATGAAAGCGTGAAGAGCATTAAAGATCGTCAGATCAATGTGGCGACTTCCAAGCAGCAATTCGCGATGACTTCCATGAACAATCTCGCCTTAATGCTGAGCGACGTCTTCAATCAGATGCAGCAGCAAATGGCGATGGCGATGCCGGGAAGTGGCAAGGGCAAGAAGGGAAAACAAAAGGGCGAGCAAAAAGGAATGGGCGAAATGCAGGAGAAGCTGAATGGTGAAATGAAAAAGCTTGGAGAAGGAAAAGAGGGGCAGGGAAATAATTCGGAGAAACTGGCCAGAATGGCCGCTGAACAAGCGATGATCAGGAAGATGATCCAGGACCTGATGGAATCTCAAAAAGGCACGGAAGTAGGAAAACAGATGGGTAAGGAGTTGCAGGAAATTGCTGAAAAAATGGATGAGACTGAAACTGATCTTGTGAACAAACGCATTACGCCCGAACTCATCAAGCGTAACCAGGAAATTACGACACGTTTGCTGGAATCTGAAAAAGCAATGAAAGAGCAGGACGAGGATGAGCAACGCAAAGCCCAAAGTGCGAAACAATTGCCAAGACAACCACCTGCGGCGTTTGAAAAATACATTCGTGAAAAGGAGAAGCAAACTGAATTACTGAGAACCATACCGCCCACATTTTCTCCATTCTACAAAAGGGAGGTGGATACTTACTTCCGCAAGTATCAGGCTAAGAACTGATTATAGCAGCATTTTGTTCTGAACATTCCGATGACCACGTTTTAACACTTTTTCAGCAAGTTGTTGAAGGCGCGGTCATCGGCTAAACTGTTCTTAAGCGGATAGTTTAGTATGTTTGTAATATTTTACCGCCCAGTATGCTTCATTTCTTCACCGAAAACGTCGATTTCGACCTGTTACGCCCGTTAAAAACAAAAAAGTGGATCAAAAACACCTCAATATCAGAGGGTTATGAAATATCAGAATTGAACTATATTTTTTGTAACGACGAATATCTTCTGGAAATCAATAAACAATATCTGGATCACGACTATTTCACGGACATTATTTCGTTTGACAATAGTGAGGAAGACAATGTGATTGAAGGTGATATTTACATTAGTGTCGACAGGGTAAGGGAGAATGCAGCGACGTTTCACGCCGATTTTGAGACTGAAATGCGCCGGGTTTTGATACACGGATTGTTGCATTTGATGGGATATGATGATACGGATGAAAAGCTAAAAGCTGCAATGCGGGCCAAAGAGGATCAGTATCTTCTGCTCTTCTAGTTAAATTTCCACGTGGAACACTTTAATTAAAGTGGTTTAATAAGTAAATGAATTATGTTTCAAGAATATGATGTAATCGTGGTAGGGGCAGGCCATGCCGGTTGTGAAGCAGCAGCGGCTGCGGCAACGATGGGCTCCTCCGTTCTGCTGATTACGATGAATATGCATACCATTGCGCAGATGTCGTGCAACCCAGCAATGGGCGGCGTGGCGAAAGGACAAATCGTTCGTGAGATCGATGCGCTCGGCGGACAGTCGGGGATCATTAGCGACAAAACAATGATCCAGTTCCGGATGCTTAATTTGTCAAAAGGCCCCGCCATGTGGAGCCCGAGATGCCAAAGCGACCGCGCCATGTTTGCTACGGAGTGGAGGAATGTGCTGGAGAACAATCCCAATGTTGACTTCTGGCAGGACACTGCAAAGGAAATAATCATAAAGGATGGAAAAGCCTGCGGTGTAAAGACAAGTTTGGGAATTGAAATACTTTCTAAATCCGTGGTGCTTACCAACGGCACATTCCTGAACGGACTCATCCATATCGGTGAGAAAAACTTTGGAGGCGGTCGCACAGGTGAAAAAGCTGCGACCGGAATCACGGAGCAACTGGTAACATTAGGTTTTGAGGCAGGCCGCATGAAAACCGGAACACCACCAAGAGTTGACGGACGCTCGCTCGATTATTCGAAAATGGAAGAGCAGCCGGGCGACGAAAATCCATCCAAATTTTCATACTCAGATACCAAGCCACTCGCCAAGCAAAGAAGCTGCTGGATTACTTACACCAATTCAGAAGTTCATGAAATCCTCAGAACAGGGTTTGAAAAATCACCAATGTTTTCGGGAAGGATCAAGGGGATTGGCCCGCGTTACTGTCCATCGGTTGAAGACAAAATCAACCGCTTTGCTGACAAAGATCGTCACCAAATTTTCGTGGAGCCCGAAGGGTGGGATACGGTCGAGGTTTATGTCAACGGCTTCTCTACATCATTACCGGAAGACGTGCAATACGCTGCACTCCGGAAAATCCCAGGCTTTGAGAGCGCAAAAATGTTTCGTCCGGGATATGCGATCGAATATGATTACTTCCCCCCGACGCAATTGAAATCGACGCTCGAAACGCATTTGATTCAAAATCTATTCTTCGCAGGTCAGATCAATGGAACAACGGGCTACGAAGAAGCAGCTTGCCAGGGATTGATGGCCGGCATTAATGCACACCAAAACGTGCACGAGCAGGATCCGTTTGTACTCAAAAGATCGGAGGCATATATCGGCGTTTTAATCGACGACCTCATTAACAAAGGCACGGAAGAACCTTACCGAATGTTTACTTCACGCGCTGAATATCGCACGCTGCTTAGGCAGGACAATGCAGACATCCGCCTTACGGAAAAAGGATATAGCATCGGATTAGCAAGTCAGGAAAGGCTAGATAATGTGCAGAAAAAACGAGCCGAAGTGGCCGAGATAATAGCCGCATTTTCTTCGACCAAGCTTGCGCCTGACGAGATTAACCCAACGCTGGAAATGATTGGGACGGCTGCATTACGTGAGAAAATTTCCCTTGCTCAATTGTTGAAGAGGCCACAGATCTCGATTGACCAGCTTACGGAAGCCAGCCCGATCGTGGAAAACCTCCTCGAGAAATTTGGAAAGGACTCCATTCATCAGGCTGAGATCAATTTAAAATACGACAGTTACATTGAAAAGGAAATGTTGCTCGTTGAGAAAATGAACAGGCTGGAAGACCTCAACATTATCGATAACTTCAACTATGATGTTGTGACTTCGCTGTCTTTTGAAGGACGTGAAAAACTCAAAAGAACCCGTCCTTCCACAATAGGACAGGCTTCCCGGATCAGTGGCGTGAGCCCATCCGACATTTCAGTATTAATGCTTTTCATAGGACGATAATGCCGTTAGAAACTCTTCAGAATTGCCCCGTTTGCGAAAAATCCAGCTTCAATAATTATTTGAATGTGGAGGATTACACCGTTTCTCATAAGGAATTCACCATTCAGCAATGCAACAGCTGCTACTTCCTGTTCACTAATCCGCGCCCATCAGAAGCTGAAATAGGAGCCTACTATCAATCGGAAGATTACATTTCTCACCACGACGAGGAGAAAACAAATCTGATTTCGAAAGCATATACAGCTGTAAGAAATCACACGATCAAACAAAAAGTGGAGCTGATCAATAGCCTCGTGCCGTCAAAAGGCAAGATTCTGGATATCGGATGTGGGACAGGAAACTTCCTGGCAGCAACAGCGAAAGACGGTTGGAAAATTTCAGGCACGGAGCCCGATTCAGGAGCAAGAACATTGGCACAAAAAAGGGCCGGAACGGCTATTTATGAATCGATCAATGCCGGTGAACTGACTTCTGAAACCTTTGACGTGATCACATTATGGCATGTGCTTGAACATGTACATCTGCTGAACGAAACTGTTGATTGGTTATACAAACACCTTAATCCCAATGGAAGAATTTTGATCGCTGTTCCGAATCCGCAGTCATTCGATGCTGTAAAATACGGCCGTTTTTGGGCAGCCTATGACGTGCCCAGGCATCTGTATCACTTTACAAAGGGAACAATGAAAACGCTGCTCCGGAAGCATAATTTGGATGTTAAGAGCATTCTTCCAATGTGGTTTGACTCCTTTTATGTCGGAATGCTTAGTTCTAAATATAGCGGCGGAAGCATTGATTATTTTGATAGTGTGAAAACTGGGCTGCTGTCTAACCTCAGGGGCCGTTCCAAAGACAAGGAGCAGCTCAATACATCGAGCCTTATATACATTGTTTCAAAAAAATAACCAGAAATTCTGACAACAATCTGAATGGGCCCTCAATACGCGTTATCTGTATTGCGGGCCTTTTAACTTTATAAATCAATGATCAGAACAATTGCCATTGCCATTATTTGCCTGATAATTTTCGGTCGCTGTGCCCAGCAGGTTTCGCCAACCGGAGGAAAGAAAGATTCTATTCCGCCAACGCTCCTGGAAAGCAACCCACTGAACAAAACCCTCAATTTTAAAGGTAAAAAAATCGAGGTTTTCTTCGATGAATATGTGGTTGTAGATAACATTAACCAAAAACTGATCATTACACCCGAAGCTGATAATCCCTACTCGTACAAGCAAAATGGCATGTCCGTTTCATTGAGTTTTAAAAATGAATTCAAAGACAGCACCACTTATACATTAAACTTCGGCGATGCAATACGGGATTTCGCTGAAAAAAACCCCGCGAAAAACCTAAAACTTGTGTTCAGCACAGGCAGCACACTCGATTCTGGCCGCGTGTATGGAACATTGAAAGACATGAAGACCAACAAGCCAATTTTCGATGCATTAGTTGGCCTTTATAACCTGAGCGACACACTTAACATTGCAAAGCAAAAGCCATATTACTTCTCGCGCACGGACAGCAGCGGCGTGTTTTCCATTGAAAATATTCAGACAAGAGATTACAAATTGATTGCAATTGATGACAAGAACCGCAACATGCTTTACAATGCTAAAGATGAGCGCATGGGCTTTCTGAGCAAACCCGTTACGGCCGGTTCCGACTCAGCATCATACAATCTAAATATGTTTCTCTCCGACAACACTGCGCTGAAAATCCAGCGAACTATTCCCAGGGTGAATAATTATGCCGTCGTATTTAGCAAACCGATAGAAAAAGTAAATGTGAAATTCATGAATAATGACACATTGCCTTACATGCTGGAAAACGGTGCAGCTTTGAAGTTTTTCAATGTTCAACCACATCCGGATTCAACCTTGGTAAAACTTACTGTTACCGACTCACTAGGAACAGTAACCGATTTTGAACAAAAAATAGCATTTCAAGCGCAAAGAGGGAAGGAGCGACAGCGGGACCCCTTCAATATGACAACGAAGCCCGAGGGAAATAAAGCGCTTACAAACACATTTACATATACCCTGAATCTGAATAAACCGATCCAGTTTTTGGATGATAAAAACATTAGTCTGATCACCGACAGCCTGACCCATGAGCCGCTGAGCGCATTCAAATATCGTTGGGATCCCACGCGCACCACGCTTACCATTGAGGCAAAATCATTCGCGAAAGACACCATTAAGTGGGACTTTCCAAAAGGTAGTATGCTAAGCGTTGAAGGGGACACATTACCGAAAACGCTCATTAAGCACCCCGTTTTAAATGAGGAGAATTATGGGCAAATAAAGGGTGCTATTGCTAATGCAGACACATCCATGCGATACATTGTTGAGCTTGTAGACGAGCAGTATAAGCTTATTGAAACGCAGTTCACATCTCCTTACACATTCATTCACATCCCGCAAGGCAAATATTATATTCGGGTAACGCTCGATGCCAACCGGAACCGGCGCTGGGATACAGGTGAGCTTGATAAGGATAAGCAGCCGGAAGCAATCTATTATCTCCCCGATAAAATTCTTTTGAAAGCCAATTTTGAGCTAAATGACGTGAACGTCACACTCCCTAAGTGAAAAAATCAACATTCTTTATGCACTTACTGTGGATAACTATGTTAATAACCCCTAAAGTTTGTTGGTAAGCGGGTCGAAAATGTTAACAATTGTGTGGATAAACACTAGTATCTGTGGATAAAAAATCGGGTGGCGTGCTTTTGTTGGTAAATGTAATCTAAATGGAAGTTAACACTGCGTTGATACACTTTAGTAAATGTGGATAAGATAAAAAGCAATAATTACTACGTTACTAACACTGAAGTGTGAACAGATAAATTCCTAACTTGTAATTCAGCTAGTTAAACGTTGATAATTCAGAACGCTTAAGTGGATAAATACCTTTAGTTATTCACAATATGTGGATAACTATGTTAATCTACAGTGGATAAACTAATTATCCCCTTATCCACAGACATAGTAAGAGATAATAACTAAAGAAAATTTTTTTTATCTATTATGAAAAAGGTTTCGAGATGGGTGTTGATATACATGCTTCTTTCCGGGGCCGCCGCGGTGGGGCAGACCGAGAAGGAGATGGCAGAGGAGTATTTTAAGAATAATGATTGTCCGAAAGCGCTGACTTATTACAGCAGCTTCCTGAAAACAACCTTTGAAAAGAACGCGCTGAAGAATTACACGAATTGCATCATTAAGACTAAGACTTGGGGTGATGGCGAGCAATTTTTCAAGAAGCAGATCAAAGGCGATGCGCCTAATGCGAGCTGGTATCATTTGTACTGGGGCGTGCTTCTGGAAGGCCAGGGGAAGTCTCAGGAGGCCACGAAAAAGATAGAGCAGAGCATTGCTGCATCAGGTGCGAGGATCGAGCTTAAACGCGATTTGGCGGAAGAATTCCGAGCCATCAATAAACCGGAATGGGCCAAGCAAATTCTCATCGAAGCAAGAGAGGCCGCCAAACGCACCGACATTTTCCAGCTGGAACTTGCTAGTGTATACCGCGACCTGAATGCGCCTGAACAAATGATTGATGAGCTGCTTTCTTACGGCATGCGGTATCAAAATATAGAAGTGGTTCAGAATATGCTGCAAGACTTTACGAAGGATGAGAAGGAACAGGCGTTATTGGAAAAAGTGCTTTATGACAAGATCCAGAAATTTCCCAGTGAAGGTTTTTACAATGAACTACTGATCTGGTATCAGATCCAGAAGAAGGATTTTTACAAAGCTTTTATTCAGGAAAGATCGCTGGACAAGCGTTTCAAACACAATGGTGCCAGGCTTTACAATCTTGGCATGCTTGCGCTTCAGAATCTCGATTACAATAACGCCGGAACCATCTTTGATCATCTGGTAAAGGAGTATCCCAAAGGTCAGCTTTATCCGGTTGCCAGGAGAATGGCCATTTTTGCGCGTGAAGAGCAAGTGAAAAACACTTATCCGATCAAGCGCAGTGAAGTGCAGAAACTCCTTGGACAGTATCAGCAGTTAGTGGATGAATTGGGGGTTAATGTCAGGACAGTGGAAGCGCTCAGGAATATGGCGATCCTGAATGCATTCTATATGGATGATTTTAAAAAGGCAATTGAAATACTGGATACGGCGATCGATGCCGGCAAGCAGGAAAAGAATTTTGTAGACAAATGCAAGCTTGACTTAGGCGATATCTACCTCTTGCAAGGCGAACCCTGGGAGGCAACATTGGTTTACTCACAAGTTGAAAAATCGCAGAAGGACGACTTGCTGGGTTACGAAGCTAAACTGAGAAATGCCAAGCTGCATTATTTTAAAGGAGAGTTTGAGCTGGCGAAAGCGGTGTTGGATATTTTGAAAAAAGCAACTTCCAGGGAAATCGCTAATGACGCGAATGAATTGTCGCTTCTTATTATGGATAACACCGGACTTGATAGTACGGAAGCTGCCATGAAGCAGTATTCGTCCGTGGAGTTGTTGTTATTCCAAAATAAAAAGTATGAGGCGATTGACACATTAAAACACCTCTATACAAAATATCAGAACCACAGCCTGGCTGACGAAATTCTTTGGCTGACCGCAAAGACTTACATCAAGCTCGACAGCAACCAGCAGGCCATGGAAAACTTGAAAGTGTTGACCACAAAATATGGTCACGACATTTATGGGGATGACGCCTTGTTCGCATCGGCAAAACTATATCAGGAAAAATTGAAGGACAAGGATCTTGCGATGAAGTTGTATCAGGAGTTGATGGAAAAATATCCGGGAAGCATTTTCGTCGCCGAGTCGAGAAAACGTTTTCGACTTTTACGGGGCGACGTTATCAATTAGATTTTCTAATAAAAAAGAAAGAGGCAGAATCTTAGCGATTTCTGCCTCTTTTGGTTTCAATATTCGCGCACTTGGATGCGATAGAATGGCTATAAGCAAATCTCACGAGCTGAAATCTGCCAAAATATCAGTTTAATGTATTCATTAACAGTGTTTTAAAATTAGAAAAAGAGGCATTCATTTGTGTTGCCACTTTTTCAATGGAAAGCAGTGAACCAAGTCTTTCGGGTATTTCTATCTGTTTTTCCAATGTTTCTTCTACAAGCTCGATAAATTTTGCAGGATGAGCAGTTGAAAGAAACACACCGGTGAAGCCGGACGCATTTTGTTTGCGATATTCCTCAAGACCTTGAAAAGCAACTGCAGTGTGTGGGCACATTACATATCCGGATTTTTTGAAAACTTCACGCATTGCATTTCTTGTCTGCTCATTATCAAAATAAAATCCGGAAACTTTCTCAGTAGCCAATTCCCAGTCATCAGCGAAGAATCTTTTAAGTCTCACAAAATTGCTTGGGTTACCAACGTCCATTGCATTGGATATGGTTTCTATTGAAGGCAACGGTTCGTATGTTCCGCTTTCCAGATATCTCGGGACTGCATTGTTCAAGTTAGTGGCTGCAACGAAGTGTTCCACCGGCAAGCCCATTCGATAGGCGAGAAGTCCTGCGCTCAGATTTCCAAAGTTTCCGCTTGGTATAGCAAAAACAATGGGCTTACCGAGCCTTTTCAACTGCGCATAAGCCGAGAAATAATAGAATGACTGTGGGATCAGACGCGCTATATTAATGGAGTTAGCGGAAGCAAGGTTGAATTTTGCATTCAGTTCGGGATCGAGGAAAGCTTCCTTGACCAATTTCTGGCAATCATCAAATGTTCCGTCGACTTCAATCGCCGTAACATTATGACCAAGCGTAGTAAGTTGTTTTTCCTGAATATCACTGACCTTGCCACTTGGATAAAGTATGGTGACAGAAATGCCGGGAATTTTGTAAAATCCTTGTGCAACTGCTCCGCCCGTATCCCCGGATGTGGCAACTAATATCTTTATTTCCTTTTTTGATCGTACCAAATAATAAGACATTATCGCGGCCATAAACCGCGCTCCAAAGTCTTTAAAAGCCATGGAAGGGCCATGAAAGAGCTCTAAAACGTAGTCCTGTTCATTAATCTGCAGAATCGGCGCATCGAAATCATAAGCGGTATTTATGATGGTTTCAATTTCGCTTCTTGTAATTTCGTCTCCGAATAGGGTATGCGTTATCTCAATAGCAATTTCATTGAATGTCTTCGTTTCAATATTTGCTATAAAATCCGATGAAAGCGTAGGGATGGATTCCGGCATATAAAGCCCGTTATCGGCAGGCAGGCTGTTGAAGATGGCTTCTTCGGCCGTGGCCTTGATACTGGCCGTTTTTGTACTATAGAATATCATTTCAGTAACTATTGTGCAAACTTGAGAATTCAAATTTAAGTAAAAAGCTGCCAGCACGGCGCTACAAATTTTTGTGGTGGTGAAATTGGCCAATGAAT